>JAFASB010000525.1 GCA_019244985.1 Acidimicrobiia bacterium
AGCGACGACCCGGTGACGAAGCCCTCGATGGTGCCGGCGGCGAGGAACACGACGACCAGGCCAGCGACGATCGCCAGCGCCCTGCGGCCCTCGTCGGCGAGTGCGTCACGTCGCGTGCGGTCGCCGGGATCGATCAGCGTCCAGCCCAGGCGCAGCCCGGCGCCGCCCGCGATGAACACCGCGGTCAGCTCGAGCAGGCCGTGGGGCAGGATCAGCCCCCAGAACTTTGCCTGCTGGCCGACCGACGCGAACAAGCCCCCGGCGACGCCGACGCTGGCGCCGTTCATCATGAGGATGAACGCGGTGGGCACGCAGAAGGCGATGCCCGCCGCGAAGGCGTAGATCGATACCTGCACGTTGTTGGTGAACACGTGTGAAGCGAACTCCGACGCTGGCGCCGACCGGTAGTACTGCTCGAAGTCCTGGTTGACGTACGCCTCCCGCACGGCCCTCGGACCCGTCGCTTCCACGGCGCGCGGCGAGCTCGCGACCCACAGACCCACGACGAATGCCGGGACCAGGAGCAGCGCGGCACTGGTGACGACGAACCGCCGGCTGTACCAAACGGCGGCCGGGAACGTCACCGCGAAGAACTGGCCGAGCGCTCGCAGCGTCCGTGGGCGGCTGCCGTAGACGACGGCGCCCGCACGCGCCACCAGGCTGCTCAGTGACGCGGTCAGCGCCGGGTCGCGGTAGGTCGTGCGTGCGTAGGACAACTGGGTTGCCGTGCGCTCGTACAGGGACACGAGCTCCTCGAGCTCTGCCGGCGACAGCCGGTGGACCCGTCGACCGGCGCGCCCCACCAATGAGGACAGCCGGTCCCAGGACGACTGGTTGGTGGCGAGGAAGGTGTCGACGTCCATCCGCTCCGCTCGCCTCTACCGTAACGACATGGACGCCCGTCCGGCCGTTGTCATCCCCGAGGCCGTGCCTCTCGACCTGGAGACGGCGAGCCTCGGGTCGCGATTCCTCGCACTCCTGATCGACTGGGCCATCCAAGGCGCCGTGCTCCTGGTCCTGGTCATCGTGGCGTCGAACGCGTCGGTCGGCTGGCTCGGCACCACGATCACCTTCCTCCTCCTGTTCCTGATCATCTGGGGATACCCGATCGCCCTCGAGACGCTGTGGCGGGGCCGCACGGTCGGCAAGGCCGCGTTGAGCCTACGGGTCGTGACCAAGGAGGGCGGCCAGATCGGCTTCCGCCACGCCGCCATCCGCGCCGCGCTCGGCATCGTCGACTTCGCCCTCACGTCGGGCGCGTGCGCCGTCATCTGCGTGCTGCTCACCAGGGACAACCAACGCTTGGGGGACCTGGCCGCCGGCACCGTCGTCCTCCGCGAGCGCACCGGTCTGCGCCGTCCGACGCCGACGACGTTCGCGGCGCCGGTCGGACTCGACCGCTACGCGGAGAGCCTCGATCTCGCTGGGCTCGGCCCCGACGACTACGCGGTCGTGCGCGCCTTCCTTCTCCGTGCCTCGTCGCTCCCACCGCCCGTGCGGGCTCGGCTGGCAGCCCAGGTCGCCGACAGCGTTGCCAAGCGCGTCCAACCGCCGCCGCCGGCGGGCGTACAGCCCGAAGCCTTCCTCGCGTCAGTGGCCGCCGCCTACCGCGCGCGTCATCGGGCGGCCATCGAGTGATCCGGGGGCGACGTCGCCGCGTAGGTATCGAAGATGGCACTTGGTTCCCGAAGCGCCGATGAGGACAGGGTTCGATGCTTCCGTGGCTGACGCTCGGGCTCTGCACGGTGTCTGTCGTCGGCGGCACGTCGCTTCAGCTCCGGCGCGTTGAGACGGTTGCCAGCCTGAGAACAGAAGTGTCTGTAACAGGCGACAACCTCGCGCTCGGCGTGCATCTGGTGTTCGGAGCCGCCGGGATCTTCGCGTGGCTCTTCTACATGGCGATCGACGTGTCCGTGCTCGCGTGGTCCTGCAGTGGGCTCCTTGCCATGGCCTGTGCGTCGTCTATCTGGCTGATCCGGCGCACCGACACTGCGTCCGTCGTCAGAGCTCGACCTTTGTGGACCTTCTACGGGATGGTCGCGGTCCCCGCGATCGTGCTGTCAGCAGCCGTCGCTGCAACGTCATAGGTGAGGGCCGACAGGATCGGCCCACAGTCACGCCGCTGTCCGAGGGTCAATAGAACCCGAGCGCCTATTTTGGCAGCGACATGACGGTGTACCTCGACCACGCGGCGACCACGCCGATGAGGCCGGAGGCCGTCGAGGCGATGCTGCCGTACTTCAGCGAACGCTTCGGCAACGCTTCCGGGTCCCACGCTGTCGCGCGCGAGGCACGCAAAGCGCTCGACGAGGCGCGCGACATCGTGGCCGACTGCCTCGGCGCCAGTCCCGGCGAGATCGTCTTCACCGGCGGCGGCACCGAAGCCGACAACCTGGCGATCGCCGGGCGCCACGCCGCTCGTCCCGGCGCCGCCGTGTGCACCGCCGTCGAGCACCACGCCGTGCTCCACGCGTGCGAGGCGTTGCCCGACGCCCGCATCGTTCCGGTGAGGAGCGACGGCGTCGTCGACATGGACGCGCTCGCCGGTGTGCTCGACCCGTCTGTGAGCGTCGTGTCAGTGATGCTCGCCAACAACGAGGTTGGCACGATCCAGCCTTTGGCCGAAATCGCCGAGGTCGTCCGCGCCGCGGCCCCCGACGCGGTGTTGCACACCGATGCTGTGCAGGCGTTCTCGTGGCTCGACGTGGTCCACGCGGCGTCGCCGGCCGATCTCGTCGCCGTGAGCGCCCACAAGTTCGGCGGTCCCAAGGGCGTCGGTGCTCTCGTTGTCCGTAACGGCATCACCGTCGAGCCGATCATCCGCGGTGGCGGCCAGGAGCGTGACCGGCGCAGCGGCACGTACAACGTCGCCGGCATCGTCGGCATGGCGGCCGCCATGCAGGCCACCGTCGCCCAGCGGGCGACAACGGTCGAGCGCGTTGCCGGCCTGCGTGACCGGCTGGCCGACGGTCTGCTCGCCGCCGTGCCCCGCAGTTCTGAGACGGGCCGGCGCGTCGACAAGATCGCGGGCAACTGTCACCTGTGCTTCGAGGGCGTGGAGTCCGAGGCCCTGCTCATGCTCCTCGACGGCGCCGGAGTCTGTGCGGCCGCCGGGTCGGCGTGCCAGGCGGGCTCCGTCGAACCGTCCCACGTCCTCACCGCCATGGGTGTGCCCGCCGGCCGGGCGATTGGCGCCCTCCGCCTCTCGCTGGGGTCGACCACCACGCCGGCCGATGTCGACCTGGCGCTCGAGGTCATCCCGCCCGCCGTCGAGCGCCTCCGCAGCGCGCCGTGAGGGTTCTTGCCGCCATGTCGGGCGGTGTCGATTCATCGGTCGCCGCCGCCCTGCTCCTTGAAGCCGGCCACGACGTCGTCGGCGTCACCATGCGCCTCTGGGAGGGCGACGTCGAGGGCACCTGCTGTTCGGTTGCCGAGATCGACGACGCTCGTCGGGTCGCACAGCAGCTCGGCATCGACCACTGGGTGTTCCGCTTCACCGACGACTTCGAGGAGCGGGTCGTCCAGCCCTACGCCGCCGCCCACGCGGCGGGCCTCACACCGAATCCCTGCATCGAGTGCAACCGGCACCTGAAGTTCGACCGGCTGCTCCGGCGCGCTACCCAGCTCGGATTCGACGCCGTCGCTACCGGTCACCACGCACGCGTCCGCAGCGAGAACGGACGCATGCAGCTCCTGCGCGGCGCCGACCCGGCCAAGGACCAGTCCTACGTCCTCTACATCCTCGGCCAGGAGCAGCTCGCGCGATGTCTCTTCCCGGTCGGCGAGATCACCAAGGCCGACGTACGGGCCCGTGCGGCCGAGCTCGGCCTGCGCACGGCGGCCAAGCCCGACAGCGTCGAGGTGTGCTTCGTGACCGCGAGCGGCGGCCGTGAGGACCTCTTGCGGGCGCGGGTGGGCCTGCGTCCTGGCCGGGTCGTCGACGCGACCGGGAACGTCGTCGGCCGCGTGGATGCCACCGAGCTGGTCACCGTCGGGCAGCGCCGGGGACTGGGTCTGGGCGGCGGTGAGCGGCGCTACGCGCTGTCTGTGGACCCCGCCGCAGGGACCGTCGTCGTCGGCGGCCTCGCCGACCTCCTCAGCGACACCGTGGGACTCACCGGGTTGACTTGGGTCGACGCTGCGGCCAGGGGAGCCGTGCTCGCCCAGTGCAGCGCCCACGGTCCCGCGTTCGAGGCCGAGTTCGACGGTGGGCTGCTTCGTTTCGCCGAGGCGCACCGCCGGGTCGCGCCCGGCCAGAGCGTGGTGTTGTACCGCGGCGACGAGGTCCTCGGCGGCGGGATCGCTGCATGACTGAAGAAGACGACGCCGACCAGGAGGACACCAGCGCGCCGTCCTTCCCGGTCAATCGCCGGGCGTCCCCCGGACAGGCGCTGGTCGCCATCGCCTTCGTGTTCTTCCTGGGCGTGGCGCTCGGCTTTCTGCTGGCCCGCACCTTCTAGGTATCGGCGGGTGAGCGTCGTCGCCGTCGTGGCTCGCGTGATTCTGGCCGCCGTGTTCGTCGCCGCCGCCTGGGGGAAGCTCATCGACGCCGCCGGCGCTCGTCAGGCGGCAGCCGACTTCGGCGTCCCGACCGCCGCGGCGCCGGTGGTGGCGTTCTTCGTGCCGGTGGCGGAGCTGACGGTCGCCGTGCTGCTGGTCTTTGGTGGGTCGGCCGCCGCGCTCGGCGCCATCGGCGCAGCTGTGCTCCTCGCAGCCTTCACCGTCGCCGTCGTCGCGAGCCTGGCGAGGGGCCGGCGCCCCGACTGCCACTGCTTCGGCCGGCTGCGCCCCGAGGCCGTCAGCTCGCGGACAGTGGTCCGCAACGGGGTGCTGCTCGCGCTCGCCGCGCTGGCGTTCGCCGGCCGCTGACGCCGTTTGCGGCGCCTCCGGCCTTGGCCCGTTCGTACGAAGTCAATTGACAAGTCTTGTGTCTGGCCGCTCTGCCAGCCAGAATGTCACGCCACCTGCCCACTGGGGGCGAAGGCGAGGAGAAGGAATCATGAAGAAGCACGTTCAGGTGCTCGCGGGCGCCGTGGCCATCGCGGTCGCCGCGGCTATTCCTGCGACTGGGGCGTTCGGTTCCACCACGCAGCATTGCGACAAGATCGGCACGGCCTTTGGTGAGGCGAGGAGCGCCTCGAATACGTTCTCGACAAACACGACGACGGCGCTGGTGTACGCCGGTGGCGTAGTCGTTACACACAAGTGCGCGTGAGGGGAAAAATCATGAAAAAGCGTCTTGGACTCGCCGTAGGTGGGCTCGCAGTCACGCTGGCTGCTGCCATTCCCGCAAGTGGAGCGTTCGGCTGCGTCACTTCGCCGCACTGTGCGAAGTACGGCGGAGCGATCGAGACCGCGGCCCTCAACGTCGGGCTGACGAACTCGCAGCAGAGCAGCAACGTCCAGGGTTACCTGACGAACGCCGCCATGAACGGCAAGTGCGCCTAGGAACAGGGACGGAATCATCGTGAAGAAGAAGAGGATCATCGCAGGGGTCGCGGGCGCTGTCGCGCTCGCAACCGCCGCCGTCATTCCGGCGAGCGGCGCCTTTGGCGTGTCGTCCGCCACGTGCGAACGGATTCAGGCACAGGTCGGCCGTGCCCAGGCGCAGGAAGTCGCGATCGAGGAGAACTCGCATCTGTCGCCGCAGCAGAAGGAGATGCTGATCGCAGGCCTGAACTCCCGAATCTCTCAGCTGGTGGCCAACGGAGACCGCCTCGGCTGCGAGACCGCCCCCGGCTGACAGCTCGTCCGGAAAGGACAACCACCATGAAGAAGCCTTTGATCGCCGTCGCAGCGGGAGCCGCCGTGCTGGCCGGCGCAGCGGCAATCCCGGTCGGCTCGTCATTTGGGCAAACCAATCAGTGTGCAGCGATCGCCACTCAGGAGCAGCAGACCAGCACCCAGCTCTCGCAGCTCGAAGAGACTCAGAATCCCACGCGGCTGCAACGGCTGGAGATCACCGTCCTCACGGCCCGGCTGTCCCAGCTGGAGGCCGCAGGCCAGGCCCGGGGGTGCCCGAACCAGGGCGGGGGGCAGTAGATCACACGAGGGCGGACGCCGACCGGTGCCGCTTGTCATCGACATCGACCCGCCGAGCGCCTAAGCTTCTGGCCTGATTCGGCGAGACAACTTGAAGGGAATCACATGAAGAAGCGTCTTATCGGTTTCGCTGCGGGGGCTGCCTTGCTCGGCGCGGCGGCCATTCCTGTCAGCTCAGCCTTCGCCCAGACCACGTCTCGGAACTGTGGGAATTACGAGCTTGGGTCGGTCCTGTCGCAGTTCCAGAACCAGGGGCGTGTCGGCTTTGCTCAGAACCTCAACAACAACAGCAACAACAACCCGAATCTCAACAAGGCCAACGGCGCCCGGGGCGGCCAGCAGACCGTCGCCGGCTTTGTGGTCTGCGGTCCGTAGCAGCACCATTTAGAGCGAGAAGAAGGGCCGTCTTAAGACGGCCCTTCTTCGCGCTCTAGCCCACCCTGCGGCTCGCGGCCTCGTCGAGCAAGGCGCCCGGAAGGGTTGGTGTGAACAGCAGGGCCGTGGCCTTCGCCGGCCGGCCCTGTCGCACCAGCACGACGTCGATGCTGTCGGACAGCACGGCCTCCAGGGCGAGGCCCGGGGCGCCCTGGGTGAGGTCTACTGCCGTACTGTCGACCCGCGCCGGCCCCAGCGCCCTGATCTGCTGTCGACGCAGCATGACCGAGTCCACGAGTCCGATCGGGTCGACGACCACCAGGCCCGCCGGAACGAACACGGCCCACCGCTTCGACAGCTGGTGCAGGGAGCGCAGGAGAAGCGCGGCCAGCGGCAGCCCGATGACCGTCCCCAGAGCCCCCCACAGCCACTCCCTGGCTGCCAGCAGCACCGGCCCGCTGACGACGCCCGCGACCGCCAGGGCCCACGCCAGTTCGAGAGGACCGAACAGCAGCGCTCCAGGCGCTCTCAGCGGGAAGCGTCGTTCGTTCGGATAGGCGGGACCGTTCGCGCACAGCAGTCCCGTGTCCGGGGCCATGGCGAGCGCGACGGCCACAGCTGTCCACGCCACTGCGAGAACGGAGGAGTCTTGGCCGACGGCCGCTGCGATCGCCCCGGCTGCCGCCGCGGGAGCAAGGACCCGCAGGGCCGTCAACGAGACTGGGTGGGGGACCACGGCCGCCGTCAGACCGACCGCCCACCCCACCCAGAGGCCGACCGACGCCACCGTCTGAACCGACCGTTGAGCGTCACGAAGGGCATATGCGAAGGCCGGCCCGGCAGCGAAGGGCAGCGCCGCCCACCACGCGCGCAAGATCCAGGGAAAGGCGCGGCGCAGTGTCGACGGCAACACGACCAGCGAGAACCTAGAAGTTCCTCAAATCCGCCGCCTAAGCCGAGAAGGGTGATGAACTGGCGGTGCGCGGATTCGCGACCCGGACAAGGAGAGTGGATGGCAGCAGAAGTGCGCCTCGTCGACCTGGCGGTGATCAAGCGTTACTCGCTCGCCGTCCGCCAGGAGCGGGCGTCGGCCGAGGAGGTTCTCGAGGCGCTCGAGGACAGCGCCGCCGTCGTCATCGCCGCTTTGGAGCGAGCGGGCGCCGAGGAAGCGCCGGAGGAATGAGCCTGGCGTTGTCGACGGGGCTGGCCACCTCGATCGGCAGCCTGCCCCACACAGACCCCGACGCTGCGGCCACGCTGGTCCTCACCCGCCATCCCGACCTACCCGCCGCGCCGCAGCTGCCGTCGCGCTCGCCGCTCGAGGGGATGATCGCCCAAGCCGTCCATGGGATCCCGGGCGTCTCGATTCTCGAGGACGGGACCGTCACGGCCGACGGCGAGGCGGTCGAGTCGGCGGCGGTGAACGGCGCGCCGGTCGACGGCCTTCTCGGCGAGACGGCGGCCGGCGGACTGCTGGGCTTTCTCGCACGCATTGCCGGCCGCCGCGGCCCGGTCAAGGTTCAGCTGACGGGCCCGATCACGCTTGCCGTGGCGTTGACGCGCGCGGGCGTGCGGTCTCACACGGCATTTGCGGTGGCGGTAGAGGCCGTGTGCGCGCACGGCCGGACCCTCCTCGAGCAGGTTGCCCGTCACGCGCCAGGCGCTCCGATCGTCGTTTTTCTCGACGAGCCGTCGCTGGGGGTCATCAGTCATCCCGGGTTTCCCCTCCCGTCGCATGCCGTCGTCGACATCCTCATCGCCGCACTGGCGTCCCTCGACGGAGCGGCGGCGACGGGAGTCCACTGCTGTGGCGTCACCGATTGGCGCGTGGTCCTGGAGGCGGGCCCTGACATCCTTTCGCTCCCCGTGCCCCTCGCCGCCAGCCTCGATCCTGCGACCGTTGGCGCCTTCCTCGGCCGAGGCGGCTGGTTGGCGTGGGGGGCCGTGCCCACCGACGCTCCGATAAGCGACGACGTCGGCTTCCTCTGGCGTCGCCTCCTCAGTGCGTGGTCCGACCTCGTCCGCGGCGGATGTCCCTCCCTCCTTCTGCGGGAGCGAGCGCTGGTCACGCCTGCGTGCGGCCTCGCCGGCCACGGCCCCAGTCAGGCCGACCGCGCCCTGGCCCTGACCGCGCAGCTGGCCAATCGGGTACGCGAGCAGGGGTCGAGACGGCGCCTCACCATCGGCGCATAGCCCGTTCTCACGCGAATTCAGCGGCAGTAGGTTCGACCGGTGGCCTCATCAGATACTGCGGCCCGCGCCGGCGAGCTCCGTCAGCAGATCGAGCACCACAACGTTCGCTACCACCAGCTCGACGACCCGGAGATCTCCGACGCCGAGTACGACGCCCTCGTGCGCGAGCTGCGCGCCATCGAGGAGGCCCACCCCGAGTTCGTAACGGCTGATTCGCCGACGCAGACAGTCGGCGCCGCCCCCGATACGTCGACGTTCGCACCCGTGCGTCATCGCCAGCCGATGATGTCTCTGGACAACGCCTTCTCCTTCGAGGAGCTGCAGGCCTGGGGCAAGCGGATGGAACGCCACATCTCTGGCGCCGTCGACTTCGTCTGCGAGCTGAAGATCGACGGCGTGGCCATGTCCGTGACGTATGAGAACGGGCTCTACACGCGGGCCGCCACCCGTGGGGACGGCGTCGTCGGAGAGGACGTGACGGCAAACGTCGCCACCATCGCCGCCGTTCCCGAGCGGCTCGCGCTCAAGGGCAGCCGACTGCCATCTGTCTTGGAGGTCAGAGGCGAGGTCTACATGCCCCTCTCGGCGTTCGAGCACCTGAATCAGAAGCGCGGCGAAGCGGGTTTGCGTCTGTTCGCCAACCCGCGGAACTCGGCCGCAGGCTCGCTACGGCAGAAGGATCCGAAGATCACCGCCAGCCGGGAGCTCTCGTTCTTCGCGTACCAAGTTGGCGAGATCGAAGGCGGGTCGCAGCTCCATCACCACTCCGAGGCGCTCGACCTGCTGCGCGACGCGGGACTGCCGGTCAATCCCGAGATCCGCGCCGTCGGTTCGCTCGAGGACGTCGACGGCTTCTGCCGCAACTGGCTCGAGCACCGCCACGATCTCAACTACGAGATCGACGGTGTCGTCGTGAAAGTCGACGACCTCGCGCAGCGGGCCGAACTCGGTACGACGTCCAAGGCGCCCCGTTGGGCCATCGCGTACAAGTTCCCGCCCGAAGAAGCGACGACCGTGCTGAAAGACATCATGGTGTCGATTGGCCGGACGGGAAAGGCCACGCCGTTCGCCATGCTCGAGCCGGTGCGCGTGAGTGGGTCCACTGTGCAGCTGGCGACACTGCACAACGAGGACCAGGTTCGCGTGAAGGACGTGCGCCCGGGAGACACGGTTACGGTCCGCAAGGCTGGCGATGTGATCCCCGAGGTCGTCGGGCCCGTGCTGTCGAAGCGACCGGTCGGGACCGAGCCATGGAACTTCCCGTCGTCCTGTCCGATCTGCGGGAGCCCGCTCGTCCGCCTCGAGGGAGAGAGCGACACGTTCTGCACGAACGCTGAGTGTCCCGGCCAGCGCGACCAGCGGATCGTCCATTTCGCATCGCGCGGAGCGATGGACATCGACGGCCTCGGCGAGCGCACGGTCATGCTCTTGACCACCAATGGCCTCGTCGCCGATGTCGGCGACATCTACTCGCTGGGCTACGCCGACGTGATCGCCCTCGAGGGCTTCGCTGATATCTCGGTGCGCAACCTGCTTGACGCCATCGAGCGGTCGAAGCAGCGCCCGCTCGCGAACCTGCTCGTCGGGCTCGGCATCCGCCACGTCGGCGGTCGAGGTGCCGAGGTGCTGGCTTCCGCCTTCGGTCACCTGGACGACATCGTCAAAGCGTCTGAGGACAGCCTGGCGGCCGCCGAGGGCGTGGGTCCGGTCATCGCCGCGAGCGTTCGGCAGTTCTTCTCTCTCGAGCGCAATCGGGCCGTCGTCGCCAAGCTCCGAACCGCAGGCGTCAACTTCCAGGGGCCGGCCCCGTCCCAGCTCGAGCAGACCCTCGCCGGCGCCGCGATCGTGGTTACCGGCACGCTCCGTGGTTATTCTCGCGCTGAGGCAGTTGAAGCCATCAAGGCGCGGGGAGGGACGTCGCCTGCGAGCGTGTCCAAGAAGACCGCCTATCTCGTCGCGGGCGACGACGCCGGCGGGGCCAAGTTGACCAGGGCCGCCGACCTCGGCGTGCCCGTGCTCGACGAAGAGGGGTTCCGTGGCCTGTTGGCCACGGGAATACCCACAGGTTCGGGCGCCCCTTAGTTGACGCGAGCCCGTGCAATTGCTACTTTCG
>JAFASB010000008.1 GCA_019244985.1 Acidimicrobiia bacterium
GGTCTCTTCGGTCACACCGATGATCGACTGCGCCGTCTCGGTCCATAGACCAGGCGATTCAGCGATCGTCCGCCGCAGGGTCTCCAGGACGACCTTGTACTCGTCGGAGTCGTCGGCGGCGGCGTCGGGGACCGACCCGTTCTTCTCGAACTCGGTGCCGAGGTGGACGAGCAGGGTGGCGTCGCCACCGTCGTCGAGGATCATGTTCGGCTTCTCGCCACCGGGCCAGCGCAGGATCTGCTCCGTGCACTCCCAGTACTCGTCGAGCGTCTCACCCTTCCACGCGAACACCGGGATCCCGGCGGCGGCGATGGCCGCGGCGGCGTGGTCCTGGGTCGAGAAGATGTTGCACGACGCCCACCGCACCTGGGCGCCGAGCGCGGTCAGCGTCTCGATCAGGACGGCCGTCTGGATCGTCATGTGGATCGACCCGGCAATACGGGCGCCGGCGAGCGGCTGGCTGTCGCCGTACTCGGCGCGCAGGGCCATCAGCCCCGGCATCTCCTCCTCGGCGAGGCGGATCTCCTTGCGACCGAAGTCGGCCAGGTCGATATCGGCAACTTTGTAGGGGACGTCCGTCACAGCCACGTGGTTGGTTCAGCCTTCCTTGAGTGCGGTCTTGATCTCGTCGAGGGCGGGCGCCGGACCGGGGTCGACGCCCTCGTTGATCGCCAGCTGCAGGGACACCAGGTCGCCGACGAGGATGAGGTCGAGGAGCTGGGCGAGCTGGCCGTCGCCGCGAGCCTCGAGCTGGGCGATGCCGGCGACGGCCTCGTCGACCATCTGGAACACCAGCTCGAAGCGGCGCATGACCTGGGGGTGCTCGAAGTCGTGGCGGAGGGCGACGACCGTGATGGCCTGGCGGGTGAGGTCGCCATGCTGGCCCCACCCGGCGATCTCGTTGTGGCACAGCTCGGGCTGGGCGTTCCAGAACGCGGGGATCTTGGCGTTCTCGTTCATCTGCGTCTTCCAGCGCTGGGCGGCCACCGACCCGATCGGGCCGCCGCCGTAGATCAGCGGGATCGTGCGGCCGATCTGCCGGGCGAGCTCGGCGACGATGCTGTCGTCGGCCTGCAGCTCGTCGCGGCGCGCCGTCAGCCGGCGCACGGCCTCGTCGACCCACTTGCGGGCGCCTGGGAACAGACCGACCTGCTCGAGCACGATCAACGGCGGCACCGCGAGGGCGCCCACCCCGGCGCGGGGCGTCGGGATGTCGTCGGGCACCGTCACCAGCGGCGCGCCCCATGCCTCGGCCAGGTGCGTGAGCTCACCGCCGCCGCTGACGACGACGACCTTGGCGCCCTGGACGGCGGCCTCGGTCGTGGCCCCGATGGTCTCCTCGGTTTCGCCTGAGAACGACACCGCGAAGACGAGCGAGCCCTCACCGACGAACGCCGGCAGCTCGTAGGACTTGGCCACGACGACGGGCACCGGCATGAACGGGCCCGCGGCGGCGGCCACGATGTCGCCGGCGATGCCGCTACCGCCCATGCCGAGGATGACCACCGAGTTGACGTCGTCGATCGACGGCAGCCCGGACAACCCCTGCGCCCGGTCGGCGGCGGCCACCATTTGCTCGGGCAGCGCCAACGTGGCGCGCAGCATCCCCAGCGAATCGGTGGCCTGGGTCGCTTCGACCATCACGATTGCGGCTCGTCCACGTCGAACGTCGGCGTGATGCCTTCGGCCTCGGCCTTCGCCAGCAGGCGCTTGTGCTCGTCGTCGGAGACAGTCTCGGCCTCGTCGATCAGCATGATCGGAATGTCATCGCGGATCGCGTAGCGCCGCTTGAGCCGAGGGTTGTACAGAGCGTCCTCGTCCTGGAAGTAGAGCAAGGGGCCCTTGTCCTCCGGGCAGGCGAGGATGTCGAGCAACTGCGGATCGAGCGCCATCGTTACTTCTCCCCCTTCATGACGGCAACGACGTCCGCCACGTGCTTGTCCACGTCCGCTGGGCCGGGAGCCAGCAGATTGAGCCGCAGGAGCGGCTCGGTGTTCGACGGCCGCACGTTGAACCACCACCCGCCCGACTCGAGGTCCATGTCGACGGTGAGACCGTCGAGCCGGTCCTGCTCGCCATCGGAGAACGCGGCCGCGACCCGTTCGATCACCGCCTGCTGGTCGTCGACGGTCGTGTTGATCTCGCCCGAGGCGGCATAGCGCTCGAACTCTCCGCGGAGCTCCGACAAGGGCTTGTTGGCCTTGGACACGATCTCGAGCACGAGCACGGCGGCGATGAGACCCGAGTCGGCGCGGTAGTTGTCGCGGAAGTAGTAGTGCGCCGAGTGCTCGCCCCCGAAGATGGCGTCGTGCTGCGCCATCTCGGCCTTGATGAACGAGTGACCGACGCGCGAGCGGATGGCCGTGCCACCGTGCTCGGCCACGATCTCGCGGACGGCGGGATAGGCGATGACGTTGGCGATCACGTTCGCAGGGCCGCTCTTGTCCAGGATCGACGCGGCGAGCATCGCCGTGGTCGTCGAGCCCGAGAGCGGCTCGGCCTTTTCGTCAACGAGCACGACACGATCGGCATCGCCGTCGAAGGCCAGGCCCACGTCGGCCGAGACCTCGAGCACCTGGCCCTGCAGGTCCTTGAGGTTGTCGGGCTGCATCGGGTCGGCCGGGTGGTTCGGGAACGTGCCGTCGAGCTCGGGGTACAGCTCCTCGAGCTGAAACGGCAGGCCGTCGAACACCTTCGGCACGACGAGCCCGCCCATGCCGTTGCCCGTGTCGGCCACCACCTTGAGGGGCCGCAGCGCGTCGATGTCGACGAACGAGCGAACGTGGGCGGCGTAGTCGTCGAGCAGGTTCTGCTTCGTCGCCGTGCCGCGGTGGCCGGCGGGCATCAGGCCGCCCTCGGCGACCATCTGTTTGATGTCGACCAGACCCGTCTCCTGGCCGACGGGTCGGGCGCCGGCCAGACACAGCTTGATGCCGCCGTACTGGGCCGGGTTGTGCGACGCCGTGAACATGGCGCCCGGCGAGTCCAGGCGGCCGGCCGCGAAATAGATGAGGTCGGTGGACGTCAAGCCGAGCTCGACGACGTCGGTGCCCTGCTCGAGCACGCCGTCGATGAAGGCGGCCGACAGCTCCTCGCTCGACCGGCGCATGTCCCACGCGACGAGGATGCGCTCGGCGCCGGTGAACGCTGCGAAGGCGCGTCCGATCGATCGGGCCGTGTCGGCGTCGAGCTCGTCGGGCACGACGCCGCGAATGTCGTACGCCTTGAAGATGGTGTCCAGCGACGCCATGAGAGGGGCCAGCGTAGTGGGCGCCTTCGTCGGCATCGGTGGCCGTTACCGTTGGCGGATGATCTCGGTCGTACTGGCGGCCCACAACGAGGAGGGGTTCCTCGCTGACACGCTCGGGTACCTCCTCGACGGCCTGCGGGCGCGGGGCCGCGAGTTCGAGATCATCGTCGCCGAGAACGGCTCCACGGACGGCACACGCGCCGAAGCCGACGCCGTCGCCTCCGGTGCGCCCGAGGTGCAGCTGCTGTCGCTCCCCGACCCCGACTACGGAGCCGCCCTGCGGGCTGGGTTGCTGACGGCGGCCGGCGACGCAGTCGTCAACTTCGACGTCGACTACTACGACCTGGACTTCCTCGACCGGGCGCTCGCTCGGCTCGACG
>JAFASB010000111.1 GCA_019244985.1 Acidimicrobiia bacterium
GGTGTCGACAAGCGCAACGATCACAAGATGGCTGACCTGGCGTCGCTGGATGCCGTGCGTCACCTCGGCGACATCAGCTGTGTATCGCCGGGCAGCAACCTGATCTCCTACATCACGACGGTCGTGACCCAGAGCGCGCAGCGCAACGGCTACGACGCCAGTGCCCACGGCAACAGTGTCCCCTCAGTGCGCCTCGGGACTGTGAACATGTCGACCCGCGCGTTCACACAGTCGGCCGACGCCTGCTCGGCGACGGCCGTCGAGGCGACGGTCGGCTCGGTGACCTCCTGGCGGTTCGTCCCGGGCAGTCAGGCTGCATCCGCGAAGGCCGTGTCGAGCAAGGTGGGCGAGGCTGAGTTCTCTGTCGGCTCGTTCATCGGCACCGTGGACACGACGAAGAGCGCACTCCTCAACGCCGTGATCCCTCCGATGCTGGGCGGGCCGGCGGGGAGTATCACCGCCGGTGGGTGGAGCGGCCTGATGTCCTCGGGCGTGTCGCTGAGCGCCCTCCAGACCGAACTGGTCAATGAAGGGCTCGACGTCGGCACGACCGACAAGCTCATGAACACGTCGATCAGCTCGAACAAGTTCATGCTCGCAACGGCGTCTGCTCTCGGAAAGCAGGGCGGCAACAACGCGGCGGCGATCACGGCGCTGAACGCACTGGCCGCCGGCGCCGGCGGGTCGTCCCAGTTCCAGCTGGGCAAGGTTGTCGACATCAGCCAGGGCGACGAGACGTCCGCCCTCGCCGCTTCCATGAACGCCTTCCAGCTGGTGACCACCGCCGCCGAGGTTGCCAACGGCAACAACTTCATCAACATCTCGAACCTGGCGGTGACGCTGCCGAACGGCGTTACCAATATCAGCGTCTCGCTGCAGGCGATCTCGCCGCCGGCGATCAAGTTCGGGCCAATCGGGGTGACCGCTCACAACGGTCAGGTCAACCTGACTGTCACGCCGACGCTCAACAAGACCGTGACCGTCGCGGGCCTGGTCGGTGCGACGGTCAACGGCACGCTGCCGATCGCTATGACGGCCGGCGGTGCCGACGGCACGCTGACCGACGTGCGGTGTGTCGGCCAGCCGAATCAGGGGATCACGATCGACGCCGTCCCGAAGGCGGCGACGGTGACCGGGTCGGGCACGCTGGCGCTGAAGGCGAACGTCCTCGGCCTCGCCACGACGATCGCCAACGTCGGTGTGTCGTCCAGCCAGCAGACTGCGGGCAGTGACACGTCGCTGACGTTCGGCTACACGTCGGAGTTCGTGCCCCCGATCGGGACCGGGACGACCAAGCGGGCCGGGTCCAGCACGGTCGGGCTGAGCGGGAGTTCCTACAGCACGACGAACGTGCAGCTGCTCAGCGGTTTGGTCAGCAGTAACGCGGCCGCCAACGGCGTGCTGGGCGCCCTCGATCCCGTGGTCACCGCGCTCGACAGCACGGTGATCTCGCCCCTGGCGCAGGTGCTGGGGCTGAGCATCGGCGGCGCCGACATCGGCGCCATGAACATGGACTGCAACGCCGTCCAGCTGATCAGCTAGGGGCGGGGGCCGAGCGCAGGAAGGCGACCATGTCGTCCTCCCGGTACAGGTTGTGCATGGTGGGGTGCTGGGGCGCCTTTCCGATGGTCGCCCCACCAGCGCGCTCTCCCCAGAAGCCCTCGTACACCTGGCCTTCGCGATGGGGGTCGTGGATGTAGTGCGGGGCCTGCTTCACCTCGGGCGCCATGCCCGAGCGCTCCCACGAGGGCTCGTCGAGGAACAGGACCATGCGCGGGCGGCAGAGATCGAGCGCGTGCTCCAGGCGGGTCGCGTCGTCGGCCTGGTGCAGGAGGGTGGTGACCGACAGCGCCTCGTTGACGCCCCATTCGGAAGCGTGGGGCCTGAGCAGCTCGAGGGTCCACTTCCTGATCTCGGCCCAGAACCCGAGCGGGTCGGGATAGAAGAACCCTTCGTGGGCCTCGCCGACGGTGAGCGGGCGCTCTTCCCAGCGGACGAGGTCGTCCTGCCACGCCGGCGGCTTGGTGGTGACCAGCAGGAGCCAGGCGTTGACCGACCCCGGGGAGTACGGCGGCCAGTCCTTGGGCACCCGGTCGACGGCCGCCTTCCGGCCCCGCCGGCTCAGGTCGCGAGCGCTGCGGAGGCGCTCGACGGCGTCGTTTGAGTAGAGATCGGCGGCGATGAGCCGATGATACGGTCGCCGCCCATGCTCGTTGTCGGACTCACCGGCGGCATCGGCGCCGGCAAGTCGACGGTGTCCCGGCTGTTGGCTGATCGTGGCGCCGTCATCGTCGACGCCGACCTCATCGCCCGTGAGGTGGTCGAGCCGGGGGGCCCGGCCTACCAGGGCGTCGTCGACAGGTTCGGCTCGGCCGTCGTCCTGGCCGACGGCCAGCTCGACCGGCCGGCGCTGGCCGAGATCGTGTTCTCCGACCCTGACGCGCTGAAGGACCTCAACGCCGTCGTGCATCCGGCGGTCGGAGTCGTGATCGCCGAGCGCCTCGCCGAGGAGTCGGCGACCGACCACGTGGTGATCCTCGACGTCCCGTTGCTGGTGGAGTCCGGCCGTGGCGACATGGCGGGCACGATCGTCGTCGACTGTCCGCCCGAGGAAGCCCTTCGCCGGGCGGTCGCCCGTGGACTCCCCGAAGACGACGTGCGCCGCCGCATGGCCAACCAGGTCACCCGCGAAGAGCGCTTGGCCAAGGCCGACTTCGTAGTCGACAACTCCGGCGGCGAATCAGCGCTGCCCGCCGAGGTCGACAAAGCCTGGACCTGGATCCAGGCCCTCGCCGACCGCGCGCCGTCCGGCAACTGACGCACGGACAGCCGCGACCGTTAGGGCGACGAGGACCAGGTTGCGGAGGAGGGCCAAGGTCAGGATGGCGCCCGGGCCGGAGGGCAGGGCGTAGGCGATGAACGTCAGGGCGGCGACGGCGGCGTAGGCCGCGAACCAGCGGCCGCCGACCACGGCGGCGAGGGGCGCGCCCCACGCCACGAACTGCGGGCTGAGGACCTTCGACCCGCAGAGGAACACGCCGACGGCGGCGAGAGCGGCGAGCCACGGATCCAGCGGATGGCGCCGGGCGGCGAAGAAGACAAGCGCCATCCCCGCAAGTGCGGCCAGCTCCCACGCCACTGCTTCGCCACCGCCGCCGGCGATCTGCCAGGACCGGAAGCGATAGGCGTAGCGATTCGCCGTGCCCGTGACTTCGTGGGCCACCCAGGTCGTCGACGCCGCGACCGACTCGACCTGGACGCCGCGCTTGAGGGCGTAGCCGAGATAGGAGCTGGTTGTGTCGTGGGCGACGAGCAGCGGCGCCAGACCGACGGCCACGGTGACGGCGAGCGCCGTGACCGCGGCACGCCACCTCGTCTGGCCCCACGCCCACGCCACTCCGGGGACCACCTTGACGAGCGCGCCGATCCCGGCAGCCCACCAACCGCGGCTCCAGCCGGCGGCGAGCCACGCGGTCGACAAGGCGAGAAGCGCCAGAGGCAGGGCGTCGAAGCCGCCGGACAGGAACGGGAAGACGAGCAGGGACAGAACGGCGTAGCGGAGCAGGGCATCCCCCCGCTGCCGGAGCACGAAC
>JAFASB010000126.1 GCA_019244985.1 Acidimicrobiia bacterium
GTGGCAGGTCGACGGCGCGGACGAACTGCCGCTCGACGGGTGTATGGATGTCGACCTCGAATCCTCGGCGTGCACCAATGCACTGCCGATTCATCGGCTTGGTGCGGCTACGGGGGAGTGTGAGGCGCCGGCGGCGTACGTGCGCACCACCGGGCGAGTGGAACGGCTCGAGCAGACCTACCGCCGAGCGGCGGGATCAGACGACCGCCCCGCCTTCGACTACCACGCACCGCGTTTCGAGTTCACGGCTCGCCTGGAGTACGACCAGCACGGTTTGGTACTCGTGTATCCCGGAATCGCACGGCGCGCGGGCTAACCGTCGCGACGCCGCTTAGCGCGAGCGGAACCGCCTGACCCGCATCAGCGAACCGCACGGCGTGGGCGCGCAGTACCGCCTCGAGTGGTTGACGCTCGTGTCGTAGAAGACCCAGCTGCACGCGGGGTTGCCGCAGGACTTCAGGCGCCGGGGGTCGCCCGTGCCCATCAGCTCGACGGCCGACGCCGACACCTCGGCGATGACCCACTCCCAGTCGCGGCGCAGGGGTTCCTGCACGAGCTTCAGGCCGGTGCCCCTTCCCCTGACCCGGTGCCTCACGGCGGTCGCCTGCACGCGGGCGTCTAGGAGGCTGACATCGCGCGGGCTCAGGCGGCCGTGCGCTGACCACTTGTCGAGGATCCTGCGGAGGTCGCGACGGAGGGCGACCAGCTCGTCGAGCGGGATCGGGCCGCGTGTCTGGGGCTTCAGGGCGTAGCGCTGAAGGAACCATTCCTGCCATTGGGAGGAGGCGATCCGATCGGTGTTGTCGCCGCTCCCGAGATAGTCGGTAAAGCGGCTGTTCACGAGGTCGATGCACGCAACGTTGCTTGGAGTGACCGGGATGTCGGAGTGTGAGCGGGACATCGCAGACCTACCGTGTAACGGGCGAAGTGCCGGATAGGACGTTACCAGGCGGTTGGCGAAGCAGGCGTGACGGTCGACCAGCTGCGCGGGAGCGAAGGGCGCGGGACGCCGACCGCGGCGGTGAAGTCCCGGGTCAGGTGGGCCTGGTCGCTGTAGCCGAGCTCGGCCGCCAGTTGGGCCCAGTCGGATTCCTTCAAGACGGCCGTGGGATAGTGGACGCATGGAGACTATTGCTGACCGCTACGACCGACTGGCAGGCGCCTTCGCCGCCAAGATCGACGCCGTCCCGGCCGACCGGTGGGACGAGCCTTCCCCATGCGAGGGCTGGACGGCGCGCGACATCGTCCGCCACGTGAGCGAGACGCCGGGCATGTTTCTCGGATTCGTCGGACAGGAACTGGGTGAGCTGCCCGACGATCCGGCCGAAGGATTCGCGTCCGCTCGCAAGCGGGTCCTCGACGCCCTTCACGATCCGACCGTCGCGAACGCCGAGTACGAAGGCTTCATGGGTCGGATGACGTTCGCCGAGGGCATCGACCGGTTCATCAACTTCGACCTGACCGTCCACGCCTGGGATCTCGCGAAAGCGGTGGGCCTCGACGACCGCATCGACCCTGCCGACCTCGACCGCCTCGAGGAGGCGAGCAAGGGATTCGGTGACGCCATGCGCGGTCCGGGCGCGTTCGGCCCCGAATTGGAGGCACCCGCCGACGCGGACCGGCAGACGCGCGTGCTCGCCTTCCTCGGCCGCGCCGCATGACGCAACCGGTCAGGTGGCGTACGTGAAGCCGCCCCCGTCGATGACGACCTGGTCGCCCGTGCGCACGGTCTGAAAGACCGCTTGGCCCTCGCCGGTGTCCCACATACGGATGGTGAGGTCGTCGCCGGGATAGACCGACGCCGAGAACCGCGCGTCCATCTTCTTGAAGCGGGCCGGGTCGCCGTCGCACAGCGCCGACAGCAGCGCCCTACCGGTGAAGCCGTAGGTGCAGAGGCCGTGGAGGATCGGCCGCTCGAACCCGGCTGCGGCTGCGAACGTGGGGTCGGAGTGCAGCGGATTGCGGTCGCCCGAGAGGCGGTAGATCAGCGCCTGGTCCTCACGCGTCGTGTAGGTGACCTGACGATCGGGCTCGCGATCCGGCGCTTCGTTCCGCTTGCCCGACGGGCCGCGGTCGCCTCCGAAGCCTCCAGCGCCACGGATGAACGTGGCCGAGCGGGTCGTCCACATCGGTGCGCCTGACTCCGCGCTTTTCGACTCGGTCTCCATCACGATGACCGCGCCCGAGCCCTTGTCGTAGATGCCGACGATCTCGGTGACGGACTCGACGGTCCCCGCCACCGGGATCGGCGCGTGCAGCTCGATCGACTGTTCGCCGTGAAGCAGCATCGTCCAGTCGATCTCACCGACCTTTTCGAACGGACTACTGCCGGGCGTCCCGAGCACGACACCCATGGTTGGAAGCACCTGCTGGTCGACGCCGTGACTGTTCTCGGTGACGAAGGCCAGGTCGTTCACCCCGCACCCAACGCCGAGGGCGTAGAGGAGCGCGTCCTTCGACTCCCAGCTGCTGCGGCCCGGCTTGGTCCTGCTGCCGACCGCGTCAGGGTTGAGCGGCATCGGTGCTCAGCCCTCCCGGTCCTGGCCGTTCATGTCGGCGTTGGGTCGCGCCTTCGCCAGCAGATCACGTGCGATGGCATCGATCTGCGTGGGGTCGTCGACCGGTGTCGCCGAGGGTCCGCGGTGCCAGCTCTCGGCAACGGCGAGCACACCGCCCGACGCCTCGAACACTCGCCCGGTGACGCCAGCCGACTGCGTCGACGCCAGCCACGTGACGATCGGCGCGATCCAGCGCGGCGACATCATCT
>JAFASB010000236.1 GCA_019244985.1 Acidimicrobiia bacterium
GTGATGGTCAACCTCGCCGAGATGCCGCACATCCTCATCGCCGGCGCAACGGGCGCAGGCAAGTCGAGCTGCATCAACTCGATCATCACGTCGGTGCTCGTTCGGGCGACGCCTGATCAGGTGCGCATGATCCTCGTCGATCCCAAGCGCGTCGAGCTCGGCCAGTACAACGGCCTGCCCCACCTGCTGACCCAGGTCGTCGTCAACCCGAAGCGGGCGGCGAACGCACTCAACTGGGCGGTGCACGAGATGGAGCGCCGCTACGACCTGCTCGCCGAGGTCGGCGCCCGTGACATCACCGGCTACAACGGCGCCTACGACCGCGGCGAGCTGCAGCCCGAGCCCGGCAGCGACACCGAGTACCAGCGCCTGCCGTTCATCGTGGTGGTCGTCGACGAGCTCAACGACCTGATGATGGTCGCGGCGCGCGACGTCGAGGAGTCGATCTGCCGCATCGCCCAGATGGCCCGCGCCGTCGGCATCCACCTGGTGATCGCCACCCAGCGCCCGTCGGTGGACGTCATCACCGGCGTCATCAAAGCCAACATCCCCTCCCGCATGGCGTTCGCCGTCTCGTCGCTCGCCGACAGTCGCGTGATCCTCGACCAGCAGGGCGCTGAGCGTCTGATCGGTCAGGGCGACATGCTGCTCGCCCTGGCCTCGTCGAACGTTCCCCGCCGCATCCAGGGCGCGTGGGTCAGCGAGGACGAGGTTCGCAAGGTCGTAGGCCACTGGCGCCGCCAGGCTCAGCCCCAGTACGTCGACGGCGTCGAGGGCGACGACGACCGCCCGAGCGGCGGCAGCCGCGTCGACGACGACGATGACGACGACCTCCTCGCACAGGCGATGGAGCTGGTCGTCCGTTCGCAGCTCGGTTCGACGTCGATGTTGCAGCGCAAGCTGCGCGTGGGCTTCGCCCGCGCTGGCCGGCTCATGGACCTGCTCGAACGCCGCGGCGTCGTGGGTCCGTCGGAGGGCTCCAAGGCCCGGGCCGTGCTGATGACGCCCGAGGAGCTCGACGAAGCAAAAGCTCGCGCCGGCGGCTAGACCTTGCCCACATGGGTGAGCAGAACGAACAGGCGGTCAGGGACTTCCTCAAGGCGTGGGACGAGCCGAAGAATCTGGGCGACTTCTTCACCGACGACGCCGTGTTCCAGATGATGGCGAGGGACCCCGTGCACGGGCGCGAAGCCATCGGCGAGGAGCTGGCCAATCAGGCCGCGTGGGCGGCGAACTTCGACCTCGCTGTCCTGAACATCGCCTCGGACGGCAACGTCGTCCTCGTAGAACGCCTCGACAGCTTCGACATGAACGGCGCGACGGTGAAGGTTCCGGTTGTCGGTGTCTTCGAGTGTGACACCACCGGCAAGTTCACGGCCTGGCGCGACTATTTCGACTGGGACGGGATGATGCAGCAGGTGACGAACGCGGGCATCGACGCCAGCGCCGCCGATACAGAGCAGCGTACGCCGCCCCGCGACTAGGCGGTCGCCCGGCCCGCGATCATCGGCAGGTCGAGGTAGGTCTTGACGCCCGGCTCGGCGTCGCAGACATAGGGCACCGAGTTCACGCAGTGGTTGGCGGTCGCGAGCAGGCCCCGGTTGCGGTCGAGGTCGTCGCCGACGACCTCGGGGTGCAGCCCGTGGAAGACGACGTGAAGCGGGGGATCGGCGTCGAAGGACACCTCGAAACGTTCGCCGCCCAGCTTCCACGGCGGGTCCAGGTCTTCGCCCATCAGCCAGTTCACGCGCGCCGTGATACGCGGTTCGCGGTCAACGGTCGCCTCCCAGGTGAAGCGCTGCGCGGCCACCGTCCCCTCGGGAATGAGCCCGACAGGAGTGTCGAGGTCTTTGGTGGCGACCGCCCATTCGTGTCCGGTGCGCAACTCTGAATCGATCGCCAGGCCGAGCGCGTCGGCGACCATGCGCACCGACTGGGAGAACCCGGTGCCGAGGAGATCGAGCATCGGACTCTTGGCTGCGTCCTCGGGTGGCTTGCCGAACAGCATGACCTCGCGCACG
>JAFASB010000359.1 GCA_019244985.1 Acidimicrobiia bacterium
GGATCACGTCTCGACGTATGTGGTTGATGAGGTCGTTGGTCGCCGCGTCCTGCGGCGCCGAGCGCGGATACACCTGGACTTCGGCGATCTTCGTCGTCGTCCCCAGGGTTCGCGGCTGCCCCACGCTGGCGACGTTGGGCTGGAGACGTACGGCGTCGACGAGACGAGCGAAGGTGGCGCTGTCCGTCGGCGTGCGGATCGGGGCCACGACCTGCAGCGGCCCGTTGAAACCGGGCCCGAACCCCTTGGCCAGCATGTCGTAGGCCTGACGCGTGGTGGAGCTCTTCGGGTCGTTCCCGGCGTCGGAGTTCCCGAGGCGGAGGGAAAAGAACGGGATGGCGAGCACGACCATGATGGCGAGGGCGCCGACGAGGACCACCAGCGGCTGCCCGGCGATGACGCCCGTCCAGCGGTGCCAGAACCCGACACGGTCGGAGCGCTCGACCGAGCCGGCGGCGAGCATGTGGCGCTCCCGGCGCCGCAGCACCCGCGGCCCGAAGAACCCGAGCAGAGCCGGCAGCAGCGTGATGGCCGACACCATCGTGAACACCACGCCGACGGTCGCTGCGATGGCCAGGCCGTACAGGAAGCTCACGCGCAGGGCGAACATCCCGAGGAGCGCGATGCAGACGATGATCCCCGCGAACACCACCGCACGTCCGGAGGTGTCGACGGCAATCACCGTGGACTCCTCGGGGCTCTTTCCCGAGATCAGGCTCTGGCGGTACCGGCTGAGGATGAACAGCGCGTAGTCGACCCCCACGCCGAGGCCGATCAGCAGGATCAACTGGTCGGAGAACTGCGGCAGCTTCACGATGTGGCTGAGCAGGGCGACGACGGCGATGGCGAGTCCCAGGGAGATGAGGGCGGCGATGAGCGGGAGCGCCATCGCCAGCAAGGAGCCGAACACCAAGAAGAGCACGACGGCCGCGGCGATGATCCCGATCCCCGTACCGCCCGGGCCGCGCCGCCCGCCGCGGCTGGCCAGCTGCCCGGAGACGGCCACCTGCACGCCCGGACCCGACGCCGTCTTCGCCGTGTCGACGAGCGTCTTGGCCAGGTCCTGCGGCAGATCGTGGGCCTGCTGGTCGAACGTGACGTCCGCGAAGGCAACCGTGCGGTCGGCGCTCACCTGGTTTCTCGCCGAGGGAGAGAACGGCGACACGACGTTACCCACGTGGGGCAGGGCGCTGACCTTGGCGAGCATGGCGTCCACGCGGCCGACGGTCGCGGGACTGGTGACGGGGGTGCCGTCCGAGGTGGCTACGACGATCTGCTCGGTGTCGCCGGACTGGCGACGCGCGTTGGCCTGCAGGAGGTTGAGGGCCCGAGTCGACTCGGTGTTCGGCAGGTCGAAGGAGTTGGAGTACGTCGACCCCGCCGTATGGGAAAGGACTGTGACGCCTATGAGCGCGACCAGCCAGGCCGCCAGCACGAGGCGCCGGCGGCGGTAACAGAAGGTCGCGAGTCCTCGCATCAAGCGTCCTTACTACCCGACGTTCGACACCCTCACGGGGTCGGCAAGTTGGCCTAGTCGCCGGACCTTCGGTGAGATGGACGAATGAAGGCGGCGATCCTTCGAGGCGAGCTCAGCGACGAGGAAGTCCACGACCGGCGGTGGTGGACGCTCGCCGTGCTGGTGCTGAGCCTGATCATCATCTTCGTCGGGAACTCGAGCGTGAACGTGGCGATCCCGGTGCTGTCGCGCGATCTGCACGCCACGACCTCGCAGCTCCAGTGGGTCGTCGCCGTGTACTCCCTCGTGTTCGCCGGTCTGCTGTTCACCGCCGGCGCCCTGGGAGACCGCTACGGGCGCAAGGGCGCGCTCCAACTCGGCCTCCTGCTGTACCTGATGGCCGCCCTCCTGGCCACGCTGTCGGGGTCCATGTGGCAGCTGATCGCCTGCCGGGCTGTGATGGGCGCGGCGGCGGCGCTGATCATGCCGTCGACCCTGTCGATCCTGATCAACGTGTTCCCGCCCGACGAGCGGCCACGCGCCATCGCCATCTGGGCCAGCTTTCTCGGCGCGGCAGGCGCCATCGGACCGACCGTGAGCGGATGGCTGCTCGTGCACTTTTGGTTCGGCTCGGTGTTCTTCGTCAACGTGCCCTTCATCCTCCTTGCCCTCGTCTCCGGGTGGTTCCTGGTGCCAAAGTCCAAGGACCCCGAGGAAGCCAGGGTCGATCCCGGCGGCGCCGTGCTGTCGGTCATCGGCATCGTCGCCCTCGTCTACGGACTGATCGAGGCGCCCGACAAGGGTTGGGGAAGCTCGTCGACGCTGCTCGCGTTCGCGGTCGGCGTCGTCGTGCTCGTCGCGTTCGCTGTGTGGGAGAAGCGAGTCGACGAGCCGATGCTCGACATCAGGTACTTCCGCAACCCCGCATTCAGCACCGGATCGGGCGGGATGATCCTCGTGTTCCTCGGGATGTACGGCGTGATGTTCATGCTGACGCAGTACCTCCAGCTGGTGCTTGGCTACAGCGCCCTCGGCGCCGCGATCCGCTTCCTGCCGATGACGCCGGTCATGCTGTTGGTCGCGCCCCGCACCCCGTGGCTGTCCGAGCGCATCGGCGCCCATCGCGTGGTCGCCGCCGGCATGACGCTCACCGCCATCGGGTTCGTGCTCTTCGCCGGGCTCGGACCATCGACCAGCTACGCGTATCTGCTGGTCGCCATCCTTCCGTTCTCGACGGGGCTGGCCCTGACCATGTCGCCGATGACGGCGTCGATCATGTCAGCCGTACCCGCACGGCGCGCCGGCGCCGGGTCGGCCACCAACGACGCCACGCGTGAGTTGGGCGCGGCGCTCGGGGTGGCGGTGCTCGGCAGCCTGGCGGCGTCGAAGTTCTCGAGCGGGCTCAAAAGTGTGACCTCGCACCTGTCGCGCGCCGATCAGCGCCAGGCCAAGTCCTCCCTGTCGGACGCCCTCGCCGTCGCCCACCGCCTCCCGCACCCGACGAGCACCGTCGTGGAACATGGCGCCAAGGTTGCGTTCGTCAACGGCATTCACCTGGCCTGCTGGCTGGGTGCGGGCCTCACCTTGACGGCGACAGGCGTCGTGCTCCGCTACCTCCCGCACAAGATGTCCGGCGAGGGCGACGTTCTCCAGCCCGACGACGGCCTGGCGCTCGCCCTCGTGGACTGATTCCTCGCGCTTGGCAACCCCTCTTACGATCCGGCGAGCACGTGCAGCTCGGGCAGCACCTGACGGAGCGTGCCGGCGCGACCACTTGGCTGTGCTCGCAACATGGGCTGCTCCGCCATCTGGCCGATAGCGATCCAATCGGTACGTACGGGACACTTGGTCCGATGGCCACGTTGGGGATCCTCACACCACCGCGAGTGCACGAGGACGCGCGTGGGCGCACGTCCAGCTATGAGCACTGGGTCAAGCCCACGATCGACGTCGTCGGAGCCGCCGCGCTGCTGCTCGTCTGCCTGCCGGTGCTGCTCGCCGTGGTCGTCGCCATCCGCATCACATTGGGACGTGGGGTGCTCTACCGCCAGGAGCGGGTCGGCCTTGGTGGACGGCGGTTCGTGATCTACAAGTTCCGCACGATGGGCCACGACCGCCGCCGCAACAACATGGCTTTCGTCGGCGAGAACCGGCGGCGGACCCACAAGGACCCCAATGACCCGCGTCACACCACCCTCGGGCGTGTCCTCCGCAAGACGAGCGTCGATGAGTTGCCGCAGCTGTTCAACGTCCTGCGGGGCGACATGAGCCTCGTCGGCCCACGCCCGGAGCTGCCCGCGGTCGTCGCCGAGTACCTGCCTGTCCATCACCGCCGCCACGTCGTGAAGCCCGGCATCACGGGGTCGTGGCAGGTCTCGCCGTACCGCGATCAACCGATCACCCAGGCGATCGGCCTCGACCTCGCGTATGTCGACAGCGTCGGGTTCGCAACCGACTGCCGGTTGCTCTGCAAGACCATCCCGGCGGTGCTCAGCCGACGCAGCTTCTGAGTCGATCTGGCGTCTGAGAGCCGACCCACCACAGGTGAGGTCGAAACCCGTGACCTCGTGCGAGCGGCGGGTAGGCGAACCAGATGGCGACCAGACCTGCGCTCGAACTCGAAGGGATGTCGACGGTTGGACTTCGTCGTCCCCTCGTCGAAACCGGGCTCATGGAAGAATCAGGCTGCGAGCTCGTGCCACCACCTGGCCGTGCTCGCCAGACATGACCACATGCCGTCCACGACACGAGACGCCTCGCTGGGGATGACCCAACCGTGGCTTCGATCACAGGACATTTACGCACGGAGACGCTTCGGCGCATGGGTCCGATGACGAACCGGAGCACGCGGTGAAGCTGCTCGTCACCGGCGGCGCCGGATACGTGGGCAGCATCGTGGCCCAGCAGCTGGTCGACGCCGACCACGAGGTCACGGTCCTCGACAACCTCTCGACGGGCCATCGGTGGGCGATCCCCGATGGCGCCGAGTTCGCTCACGTCGACATCCTCGACGGCGGCCGGCTCACGCCCGTCGTGAAACGGGGGTTCGACGCCGTGCTGCACTTCGCCGCACTGTCGCTCGTCGCCGAGTCAGCGTCCGATCCCACGCGTTACCTCCGCGCCAACATCGTCGGCGCCCTGAATCTGTTGGATGCGATGCGCGCCGCCGGCGTCGGGCGACTCGTGTTCTCGTCGACGGCGGCGACGTACGGCGAACCCGACGTCGTCCCGATCGAGGAGACGGCCCCGACGCGGCCGACCAACGCCTACGGCGCGTCGAAGCTCGCCATCGATCATGCCATCGGCTTCGAGGCAGCGGCCCACGGTCTCGCCGGCGTGAGCCTGCGGTACTTCAACGTGGCGGGCGCGTCGGGTGAGCTCGGCGAGGCGCACCACCCCGAGACGCACCTCATCCCGCTCGTCTTGCGCGCCGCCGCCGGCCTCCGGCCCGACGTGAAGCTCTTCGGCACCGACTACCCCACGCACGACGGTTCGGCGGTTCGCGACTACATCCACATCGAGGATCTCGGGCGGGCGCACCTGCTGGCCCTTGAACACGCGACCACCGGACCGGGCCACCGCATCTACAACCTCGGCAACGGCGCCGGCTTCTCGGTCCGCGAGGTGATCGGGGCCGCCGAACGCGTGACCGGCCGGACGATTTCCGTCGAGGAGGTCGGGCGGCGACCCGGAGACCCGGCGGTACTGGTCGCATCGAGCAAGCGCATCCAGGACGAGCTCGGGTGGCGCCCGGAAAAGGCGGCGCTCGAGTCGATGGTCGGCGATGCATGGGAGTGGATGAGCCGAAACCGTGATCGGCTCTCCTGATCGCGCGCGGCGTGTTTCTCCGCGGCCGTATCGAGTCGTTCAGTTGCGACGACCGCTTCGTCGCAGCCGCACGACCAGGTACACGACGATGACGACATTGACGAGC
>JAFASB010000461.1 GCA_019244985.1 Acidimicrobiia bacterium
CGGGCTCCTTGACGCTGTCGACTTGATCGGCGCTGAATGCGATGACGGGCTCACTCGTGCCATAGACGTCGAGCGTGTGGATGAAGCGATGCAGGCCCATCGAGTTGGCGCAGGCGAATCCGAGCTCGATGATCTGGGCGGCGGTGAACACCCGCCCGAGCTCCCGATAGACA
Organism: Acidimicrobiia bacterium; assembly: GCA_019244985.1. Lineage (GTDB taxonomy): Bacteria > Actinomycetota > Acidimicrobiia > Acidimicrobiales > AC-14 > CADDZP01. Next base: position 174 of record JAFASB010000461.1, read on the forward strand.
TCGTCGTCGATTGCGTGATGGTCGGCCGACAGCAGGTCGAGGAACTGCACGGCCAGCCGCTCCTGCTCGGTCAGCTCGCCCTGCCCGGGCGCCAGCAGGCAGGCGACATCTTCGTCGGTGATCGACTCGTGTTTGCGCGACTGCATGCAGGGTTGGCACTCGCCGAGCTGGGCGCTCCTGATGCGCAGGAGCTCGAGAATGCGGCCACCCAGGAGCGACTGTTTGCCCCAGACAGAGCGCGCTGCGTTGGTCATCAGGATCTGCTGGGTCTTGTAGGCGAAGATCTGCAGCGGGACCGGCGTGGCGTACATCCCGCTCGCGACACCTTCTTCGATGATGCGCCGCGGCTCTTCGGCCAGCTCGTCCAACGGGATCGGTTCGATTCGTGGCACGCGTACCTCCGCTCGCTCGTGCGTCGAATCTAAAGCGGCAGGGGGGGCGGAAGCTGGCGGGTGGTGAGGAGCTCCTCTCCGAGCCGCTTCGTCAACGTGCGAGTGTCGCCCAGCAGACCGTCGAGCACGAGGACCCGGCGCAGGTACCGGTGGAAGGGATGCTCGGTGGTGAAGCCGATGCCGGCGAGCACCTGCTGGCAGTGCTTGGCAACGGTGCGGGCGCTGCGGCCGGCGACGGCCTTTGCAGCCGCTGCGGCCATCGGGGTTTCCATGTCCCATGCGGCGCCGGTCGCCGCGCCGGCGGCCTCGATGGCGACGAGCGTCTCGGCCAGGCGGTGGCGGACGGCCTGGAAGGCGGCAATCGGCCGGTCGAACTGCACGCGCTCGAGCGCGTGGGTCCTCGCCAGCTCGAGCATCGCCCGTGAAGCGCCGATCAGCTCGTGGGCCAAGGCCAGCTGGCCGGCGGCGAGGGCGTCAGGCCAGGACGACGCATCGGTTCTCGGCAGCTGACCCGACACCTCGACGAGGCCGAGGGATGGATCGATGCCGTCGACGGGGCGAAGGACAACGCCGTCAGGCGCGCTGTTGGCGAACGCATACGTGCCCAGCCCCCGAGCCGTGGGCTGGTCACACGAACCCAGCGGCGGGAGCACCACCGGCCCCTCTGCCATCACGACGTCGAGAGCCGACGAGGTGGCATTGGCCTGTCCCTGAAGCTCGAACAGCGTCGACACCGCCACCCGTCGGTCGGCCGCCAAGGCGTCCCGCCAGCCCAGTTCGGCGAGGGCGTCGTCGAGCGCCTTGCCGGAGTGACTAGACGTCGCCTGCCGAAGCGCAGCGCGGAAGAGCTCGAGCTCGCCGGCGTCCATCATGTCTCGGCCCCGAGGTCGAGCAGCCGGCGAGCCACGATGTTGCGCTGGATCTCGGCGCTGCCCCCGTAGATGGTCGCGGCCCGCGAATAGAGGTACTGGGCGCGCCACTGCTCGCCGACGGCGTCGCCGCCGAGCACGACATCGTCGGCCAGCGCGGCGCCGACGAGATCGAACAGCGCTTGCTCAGTCGCGGCCAGCAGGATCTTGTCGACCGAGGTCTCGGGCCCGAGGTGCTCGCCTGCGGCCATCCGGTACTGCGTGCCGCGGGAACGCGCCCGCAACGCGAACAGCTGCACGAACACGTCGCCGACCTCGGTTGCTGACAACGAATCGGGCGGGGCATCAGCCAGCAGCTGCTCGAGCCGGCGATTGAGGAAGGCGCTGCGGTGCCAGAGTGCCGTGCTGCGCTCGAACGGCAGGAGGTCCATCGCCACCGACCAGCCCTGGCCTTCCTCGCCGAGCGTGCGGTCGAAAGGGACCGAGACGTCGTCGAAGAACACCTCGCAGAACTCGGCGCCGCCGTGCATCGTCCCGAGGGGTCGGACGGTGATGCCTGGGCTCGTCATGTCGACGAACATCGCCGTGATGCCCCGGTGCGCTGACTCGGGCGTTCCCGTGCGCGTAAGCAGGACGCAGCGCTGCGAGTACTGGGCGAAGCTCGTCCACACCTTCTGGCCGGTCACCCTCCACGACTCGCGGTCGCGGACGGCTCGGCAGGCCAGTGCTCCGAGGTTGCTGCCCGTCCCCGGCTCGGAGAACCCCTGGCACCAAAGCTCCTCGCCGCGCAGCAGGCGAGGCACCATCTCGGCTGCCAGTTCGGGCCGGGCGTAGTCGATCATCGTTGGGGCCAGGACCTCGACCATCGAGTAGCCGCCGGGCTCGACGAGGCCACGTCGCGTCAGCGCCTCGCCCAGATACCCGCGCAGCAGCGACGAACCGCCGAGGCCTCCAACTCGCGACGGCCAGCCCCAGCGCATCCACCCTGCGTCGTAGGCCGCGCCCTTCACCTTGGCCAGCTGCGTCATCTGCTCGTCGAGGGTGCCGGTCCCCGTGAAGGGCGGCGCCAGCTCGTCGGCGTCGGCGTCGAGCCACGCGTCGACCAAGGTGCGGAACTCGTCGAGCTCCATCTCAGTCGTGCCGGAAGACCCGTCCGCCCTTCATGACAAAGCGGACTCTCTCGGTGACGCCGATGTCCGACAGCGGATCGCCGGGCACACCGATGACGTCGGCGAGCAGACCCGGCTCGAGACGCCCGCGGTCCTCGACGTCGATCAGCTCGGCAGAGACCGTCGTCGCCGCCCGGATGGCGTCGATGGGCTTCATGCCCCGATCGACGAGAGCGACCACCTCCTTCGCGTTGCGCCCGTGCGGGATCGCCGGCGCGTCAGTGCCGCACGCAACCTTCACGCCGAGCTCGATGGCCCGGCTGATCGTCGCCCGGGCGCGCGGGAACACCTCGGCCGCCTTGGCTTGCAGCTCGGGCGCAGCGCGTGAGACGTCCATCCCGTCGGCCAGATAGGTAGTGGCGACGAGAAATGTCCCGCGCTCGGTCATCAGCCGGAGCGTCTCGTCGCTCGCCAGCGATCCGTGCTCGATGCAGTCGATGCCGGCTTCGATGGCCGCACGGATGCCGTCGTCACCGTGGGCGTGAGCCGCCACCTTGAGACCGCGCCGGTGGGCCTCGTCGGCGATGGCCCGCAGCTCCTCGTCGGAGTACTGCTGGGCGCCGGGCGGGCCGGTGTGCGACATCACGCCTCCGGTGACGCACACCTTGATCAGCTCGGCGCCGTACTTGATCTGATAGCGAGCAGCGCGGCGTACCTCGCCCACGCCGTTGGCGATGCCCTCCTCGACCGTGATGGGCATGACGTGCGGCGCCAGGGCCTGGAACATCGTGGGGTCGAGGTGTCCACCGGTGGGCGCGATGGCGTGGCCGGCGGGGACGACACGAGGACCGTCGATCCACCCGAAGTCGATGGCCTTCTTCAAGGCGACGTCGAGCAGCAGCCCGCCGGTCTGCACGAACAGCCCGAGGTTCCGCACCGTCGTGAACCCCGACCGCAGTGTGCGCCGGGCGTTGGCGACGGCGCGCAGGGTCCGCAGGGCCGGATCGTCCTGCACGGGGTTCAGCGGGCTCTCATGGTTGGGCCCGCCGAGGAGGAGGTTGACCTCCATGTCCATCAGCCCGGGGAGCAACGTCATGTCGCCGAGGTCGATCGTTTCGGCGTCCGCCGGCACCGACGTCGGCGCCACGTCCACGATGCGGTCGCCGTCGACGAAGAGCGCACCCGGCTCCAGCAGCTCGCCCTTCTCCACGTCGAGCAGGCGAGCGCTGCGCAGGTGGATCATACGCGAGAAGCTTACTCTACTATCTTGATAGGGTCATTCTCATATGACCGACGTGCTACTCAACGAACGAGTCGACCACGTGCTGGTCCTCACCCTCAACCGTCCCGAGGCGCGCAACGCTCTGAGCCCGGCGTTGATCAACGCCCTGAGCGACGGCCTGCGGGAGGCGGCCGACGATGACCGGGTGCGCGCCGTGGTGATCACCGGCGCCGGCGACCAGGCGTTCTGCGCGGGCATGGATTTGCGCGCCTTCAGCGAAGCTCGCGAAGGCGGAAGCGCCGACATGGGCTCGTTCAACGCCCTCATGTGGTTCAACAAGGGCGGCTTTCCCAAGCCGGTGGTCGCAGCCGTCAACGGTCCTGCGGTCGCCGGCGGGTTCGAGCTTGTCCTGTCGTGCGACCTCGTCGTGGCTGCCGACCACTCCCGGTTCGGCCTCGCAGAGGTGAAGCGCGGTCTGTTCGCGGCTGGCGGCGGCACGACGCTGAGCGCCCGGATCCCTCTCACGATCGCCATGGAGCTGTGCCTCACCGGCGACGTCGTCGACGCAGCCCGCGCCCAAGAGATCGGCCTGGTCAACCGCGTCGTTCCCGGCGACCAGCTTCGCGATGCTGCGCTCGAGCTGGCGTCGAAGGTCGCGGCGAACGGACCCCTGGCGCTGAAGGTCACCAAGCGACTTCTCCGCGAGGCCGCCCTGGTCGACCCCCAACGCGGCTGGGCCGGGCCCGACGACATCGCGATGGTGTTCGGCTCCGCCGACGCCGCCGAGGGAGCCAAGGCGTTCGTCGAGAAGCGCGCGCCACAGTGGACCGGCACGTAGCGAGCGCCGGCCGTCAGCTGACGTCGAGCACCACCTTGCCGATCGCCTTGCCGTCAGCGACGTAGCGAAGCGCGTCAACCACCTCGTCGAGCGCGAAGCGCTTGCCGATGTACGGCAGCGCTCGTCGCGATGCGAAAAGGTTGATCAGCTCGGCCTCTTTGCGCTCCAGCTCGTCGGGTGCGTGGATTGCGAAGCTGCGCATCTCGAAGCCCAGGATCTGTACGCCCTTCAGGAGGACCAGGTTCAGCGGGATGCGCGGGATGGTGCCCGACGCATAACCGACCGTGACGAAGCGACCACCCCACCGCAAGCTGCGGAGGGCAGGCTCAGCCAGGTCGCCACCGACGGGATCGACGACCACGTCGGCGCCATCGGGCAGCGCCGACCGGAGGGCCTGGCGCAGATCGCCGCCCTGGTGATTGATCGTCGTCTTCGCACCCCGAGCGGCGGCGACGTCGAGCTTGTCGGTGGACGACGCGACCGCCGTGACCGACGCGCCGAGCAGTGCGCCCAGCTGCACGGCGGCCAAGCCGACTCCGCCTCCCGCGCCGAGCACAACGACCTCTTCGCCGGGCTGGACGCACGCGACCGATCGCAGCACGTTGTAAGCCGTGCGATGGGCGACCCCGAATGCGGCCGCCTCCGCATCGTCGACTCCCTCGGGCGTGGGCGTCACCGACGACGCCGGGACCACGATCTCCTCGGCGAACGCCCCGACCATGGCCGCGCCGAAGACTCGCTCCCCCACCGCCACGGCATCGACCCCGTCGCCGAGGGCGTCGACCACGCCGGCGAACTCGCTTCCCGGCACGAAGGGTGGGGGCACGCTCACCTGGTACTGGCCGGCGACGATCAGGACGTCGGGGAAGTTGACCGAGGCGGCGTGCACCCGCACGCGCACCTGACCGTCGGCCAGCGCGGGCGCAGGAAGCTCTTCGACGCGAACGACGTCTGGTGCCCCGTGGACGGGGCAGACTGCGGCCCGCACTTAGAGGTTGCCGACCTCGAGCTCGAGGTACTCGGCGAACTTGGCCTTGGCCGCGTCGATCTTGCCGGGGATCCATTCCGTCGGCCACATGCCGTCGGTGCCCCGGTAGTCGCGCAGCAACTGGCGGGCGACGGTGACCTTGTGGACCTCGGTCGGCCCGTCGGCGAGGCCCATCACCGCGGCGGCGTTGACCATGCCAGTGAAGGGCATCTCGTTGCTGACGCCGAGGGCGCCGTGCACCTGCATCGCCCGCCACGCGATGTCGTGCAGGACAGTCGGCATCACGACCTTGGCAGTCGCGATGTCCTTGCGGACCCGCTTGTAGTCGTTGTACTTGTC
>JAFASB010000509.1 GCA_019244985.1 Acidimicrobiia bacterium
GACGGGTGGTTGCGCAAGAAGTTCACCGAGCTGGGCGTCATCCAGTTCGAGGACTGGACCGACACCACCGAGGAATACACCGAGCTGGATGCTGTCGCCGCCGATCGCGGCTAGGCCATCCGTCCTTCGACGCGGAGCAGGACGAGGCCCGCTTCGCCCAGAAGATGTTCGTCGGGGAAGTGCTCCCCGCCATTCGGGAGGTAGCCGATGCCCCATGACCTGGTGATTGCCGGCGGGACTGTCGTCGACGGAACAGGGGCGCCGCCGAGGAACGCGGACGTTGCCGTGGACGAGGGCGTCATCACCGACGTCGGCTCCGACCTCGGTGATGCCCGCCGCCGCATCGACGCCGACGGCGCTGTCGTCACACCCGGCTTCGTCGACGTCCACACCCACTACGACGGGCAGGCCACCTGGGGCGAGCGCATGACGCCGTCGGCGTGGCACGGCGTGACGACCGTCGTCATGGGCAACTGCGGTGTGGGGTTCGCACCCGTGCGGCCGTCCGACCACGACGTCCTCGTCGAGCTGATGGAGGGTGTCGAGGACATCCCCGGCACCGCCCTGCACGAAGGCCTGGCGTGGGACTGGGAGAGCTTCCCCGAGTACCTCGATGCTCTCGAGCGCCAACCCCGCGACGTCGACGTCGCCGCCCAGGTCCCCCACGGCGCCCTGCGCCTCTTCGTCATGGGCGACAGGGGCGCCGCACGTGAGCCGGCGACCGACGGCGAGGTCGCTGAGATGGCACGCCTCGCCGGTGAAGCGGTCGACGCCGGCGCCCTCGGGTTCACGACCTCGCGCACGCGCAACCACCGCACGAGCAAAGGCGACTGGACACCGACGCTCACGGCCGCCGCCGGCGAGCTGGCCGGGATCGCCGAGGGGCTCGGAAGTGTCGGCAAGGGCGTGCTGCAGGTCGTCTCCGATTTCACCGACCCCAAGGAGGAGGTCACGACCGTGCTCGGCATGGCGGAGTCCTCCGGCCGGCCTCTCTCGATCTCCTTGACCCAGGTGCCGACCAGGTCCGAGGGCTGGCGGTCGCTGCTCGACACGATCACCGCGGCCAACGAGCGCGGCCTGCAGGTGAAAGCACAGGTGGCGGCCCGCCCCGTCGGGATCCTGCTGGGGCTGGACTCGACGATCAATCCGCTGGGAGCGTCGCCGACAGCCCGCTCGATCGGCGCCGACGTCGACGCGCTGCGCCGCGACGACGTCCGCCGCACGATCCTGTCCGAGATGGGCGGGCACTCGCTGTTCCCCTGGGACCACGTCTTCCGTCTCGGTGATCCGCCCGACTACGAACCGCCGCCCGAGGCCAGCGTCGGCGCCGAGGCGGCGCGGGCGGGGGTCACGCCCGAAGAGCTCGTGTACGACGCCGCGCTGTCCGACGAACTGCTGTATGTGCCCTTCCTCAACTATGCCGACGGCGACCTCGAAGCAGTGCGGGCCATGCTCACCCATCCGCACACCGTCCTCGGTCTGAGCGACGGCGGCGCGCACGTCGGCACGATCTGCGACGGCAGCTTCCCGACGACGATGCTGACCCACTGGGTGCGTGATCGCACGCGCGGCGACCGGTTGCCGCTCGAGCACGTCGTCGCCATGCAGACGTCGCGCACGGCACAGCTCGTCGGTTTCCTCGACCGGGGCGTCGTCACTCCCGGCATGCGCGCCGATCTCAACGTCATCGACATGGACGGCCTCCGCCTCCGCCGTCCGTCGATCGTGCATGACCTGCCCGCCGGTGGACGCCGCTTCGTGCAGCAGGCCACCGGGTATCTCCACACGTTCGTCGCCGGCGAGGAGACCTACGCAGGGGGTCAGCCGACCGGTGCGCTCCCCGGTCGACTCGTCCGCGGCAGCCAGCCAGCACCGAACGGAGCGTCCCGATGAGCAGCAGCTATCCGATCATCAGCGCCGATTCGCACATCACCGAGCCGGCGAACACCTACGTCGACTTCATCGACCCCGCGTACCTCGACCGCGCTCCCAAGCTGGTCGACGGCGGCGAGCAGCTCGGCGACATCTTCGTGATCGACGGCATGAAGACGCCGGTGCCGATGGGGTTGGTGGCTGCAGCAGGGAAGCCGGCCGAGGAAATTCGCTTCACCGGTGTGAAGTTCGGCGACATCCACCGCTCGGGTTGGGACCCGTCCGCCCGGCTCGCCGATCAAGACCGCGATGGCGTCAGCGCCGAGATTCTGTACCCGACGGTTGGGATGGTGCTCTGCAACCACGGCGACGGCGACTACAAGAAGGCCTGCTTCGACGCCTACAACCAGTGGATCGCGTCCTACTGCGACGCCGATCCCAAGCGGCTGCTGGGCGCAGGGCAGACCGCGTTGCGCTCACCCGAAGAGGGCATCGCCGACCTGGAGGCGATCAAGGCCCTCGGTCTCCGCGGCGTGATGATGCCCGGCAACCCCGCGTACGAGCACGACTACGACCACCGCGACTGGGACCCGTTCTGGGAGGCCGCAGTCGACCTCGGCCTTCCGCTCTCGTTCCACATCCTGACGACGCGTTCGGAGAAGCTGCGGGGCCCGCGCCTCAACGGATTCCTCACCGTCGTGCGGGGCTGCCAAGACATCATGGGGACGCTCGTGTTCGGCGCCGTCTTCGAGCGTCACCCCAACCTGAAGGCCGTGTGCGTCGAAGCGGACGCCGGATGGGTGCCGCATTTCATGTATCGGATGGATCACGCCTTCAAGCGCCACCGCTACTGGATGCAGCCCGACCAGCAGCTGACGAAGCTGCCGTCGGAGTACTTCGCCGAAGGCATCTACATCACGTTCCAGGACGACTGGACCGCGTTCGCCCAGGCCGACCACATGAACTGGCGACGGCTGATGTGGGCCAACGACTTCCCGCACTCCGACTCGACTTGGCCGTGGAGCCAGGAGATGCTCGCCGAGCACACCGCCGCCCTGAGCGCGGAGCAGCGCCAAGCGATCCTGTGCGGCAACGTGGCCGAGCTCTACGGCATCGACCTCGAAGGCTTGCCGGTCGCCGCGTAGGGAGCGCCGGCAGGAAGCCTCGCCGCGCCGTCGAATTGGGAGTCGGAGGGCAATTCACAGGGGTGGCGCAGTGAAAAGGGTCCGTACAGTTGTCGTTGTCGTGGTCGCGCTCGTGGCCACGACGTTGGCCGCACCGGCGTTGGCGCGCAGCCGAGCCGCGCGGGCAACGCCGGCCCGTCCCACCATCCAGGTCTTGTCGACGCGCGCCGACCTGATTTCGGGCGGTGAAGCGCTGGTCGCCATCGTGCTGCCGCCGGGCACGAACCCCCAGACGGTCAAGGTGCGGCTGCGGTCAACGGACGTGACGAACGCATTCGGCGTCCGCGCCAACGGCCAGTACGAGGGTCTGGTGACCGGCCTCGTCGTCGGAGCGAACACCCTCACCGCCGTCCTGCCCGGCGGAGCGACGGCGACGCAAACCCTCGTCGACCACGCCGCCGGTGGCCCGCTGTTCTCAGGACCACAGGTCCAGCCGTGGGTCTGCCAGAACGGCTCGAAGGACCCGCAGTGCAATGCCCCAGCCACCTACACGTACCAGTACAAGTCCTCGGTCACGGGAGGCTTTCAGACCTACGACCCCAGCAAGCCGCCGTCGGACCTGGCGACGACCACGACGCAGAACGGCGTCACGGTCCCGTTCATCGTGCGCACGGAGACGGGCTACATGGACCGGGACCAGTACCAGATCTCGGTGCTGTTCCAGCCTGACAAGCCGTGGACGGCGTGGGCTCCTCAGCCCCAGTTCGTGCACAAGCTGCTGATCACGCACGGTGCCAGCTGCGGAATCGACCACCAGTCCGGCAGCGCTCCCAGCACGACGAGCGACACCGTCGGCGTGCCCGGCGCGCCGGGCGTCAGCAGCAGCCCGGGCACGGCGCTCGGCCTCGGCTTTGCCGTGATGTCGACCGCCCTCGACAACGCCGGCCACAACTGCAACCTCCTCACCGAGGCCGAGTCCCTCGTAATGGCCAAGGAGCACCTGGTCGACCGCTACGGCACGCTGCGCTTCACCATCGGCACCGGTTGCTCGGGCGGGTCGCTCGTGCAACAGCAGGTCGCCAATGCCTATCCCGGCGTGTACCAGGGCATCCTCCCGCAGTGCTCCTTCCCCGATGCCTGGTCAACGGGCCAGCAGCTCGCTGACTACCACCTGACTCGCTCCTACTTCGAACATCCGGACACGTGGGGCACGGGCATCGTCTGGACGCCCAACCAGATCGCGGCGGTGGAGGGCCATCCGAACCACGCCAACGCCATCATCTTCGACACCGTGTACTGGAACGCGCTCGCCAACCCCAGCAACAACTGCGCCGGCGTTCCGGCTGCGGACCTGTACAACGCCCAGAAGAATCCGGGTGGCGTGCGTTGCACGCTCGCCGACGACATGATCAACGTCTTCGCCCCGCGTCCGCAGTCGGTGTGGTCCGCCAACGAGCAGAAGCTGGGTCGCGGGTTCGCGGGCCTGCCGATCGACAACGTCGGCGTCGAGTACGGACTCGTCGCCCTGCAGCAGGGGACGATCACGCCGGCGCAGTTCGTCGACCTGAACACCAAGCTCGGCGGCGCTGACATCGATCTGAACCCGACACCAGCCCGCGTGGCGGCGACCGAGCCGGCGCTGGCGAACGACTACCGCAGCGGCGCCGTGAACGAGACCAACAATCTCACGGGAGTCGCCATCATCGATTTGCGCGGGCCCGACCCCGGTGCGTTCCACGACGCCTACCGGTCGTGGACAATTCGGGCCCGACTCGAGAAGCAGGAAGGCCACCCGCCCAAGAACCACGTGATCTGGGTCGGGCCCGTCCCGCTGATCGGCGACCCCCAGTACACGACACGGGGGCTGCTTGCGATGGACAAGTGGCTGTCGGCCGTCGAGGCCGACCACCGGTCTCTCTCGCTGGCCGACAAGGTGGCCGCCGACCGCCCCGCCGACGTCCACGACCAATGCTCGGACATCCCCGGCTTCGAGCAGATCGCCGTCCCCGGTGTCGGGCCTGTGT
>JAFASB010000056.1 GCA_019244985.1 Acidimicrobiia bacterium
AGCCGGTGATGTCGCGCACACCAACCTCGTGAAGCAGGTCGTAGCGGCGTTCCATCTCGCTCACGACCCACGCCAGGGCGTTGGCCGCCCGCTTCGGGTTGGTCACCACCTGGGTGAGCAGGTGCGGCACACCCTGGTACTGCCCGAGCTCGACTCGTTTGGGGTCGACGAGGATCATGCGCACCTGGTCGGGCGTCGAGCGCACCAGGATCGACGACACCAGCGAGTTGATGCACGACGACTTGCCGGCACCCGTCGCGCCGGCGATCAGCACGTGGGGCATCTCGGCCAGATTGGCCATCACCGGGCGGCCGGCGATGTCGCGGCCGAGTGCGACCTCGAGGGGATGTCTCGCCCTCTGTGCCTCTTCGGTGGCGAGGATGTCGCCGAGGTAGACGACCTCGCGCTGCTTGTTCGGGACCTCGACACCGATCGCCGATCGCCCCGGGATCGGGGCGAGGATGCGCACGTCGGCCGACGCCATCGCGTAGGCGATGTCCTTGTGCAGGTTGGTGACGCGGCTGACCTTGACGCCCGGGGCGAGCTCGAGCTCGTACCGGGTCACGGTCGGGCCGACGGTCATGCCGACCAACTGGGTCTCGACGCCGTGGGTCGCCAGGGCGTCGACGAGTGAGCGGCCGGTGGCGTTGATCAAGCGCTCGTCGATCTTCTGGGCCTTGCCGCGCTTGAGCAGGTTCAGCGCCGGGAGCTTCCATGTCCCGGGCTCGGCGGCCGGTCCCAGCTCGATCGCCAGTTGCTCGCCCTTGGGCTGTTCGTCGACAGGAACGTGGATCTCGACCGGCTCGGGTTCGGGCTCCGGTTCGGGCTCGGGCGCCAGGTCTTCGACGACGGGCTCAGGCTCGGGCTCGTCGATGACCTCGCGCGGCTCGGGCGCGAACCACTTCCACGCGCTGGCGAGTCGGCCGGGAACGGCCCGCAGTGGGGTTCTCGTCACGAGAAGGACGCCGAAGGCCGCCGCCGCGATCAGCACGAGGGCCGCGCCTGGGGTTGCCAGCGCGCCCTCGAGGGGCTTGGCGATGGCGTCGCCGACGAAGCCCCCGGTGCCGACCAGCCCGAGGATCCCGCACGCCGCCGCGATGTCGAGGGCCGAGCCGATGCTCACCGACGTCGGTACCTCAGGCGCTTTGCCGCCGATCATCAGCACCCCGATGGCGCAGAGAGCGAGGGGCACGAGGTACCGGGCGTCGCCCAGGGCCTCCCGGTAGGCGTCGTGCAGCGCGTCGCCGACTGGCCCGGCCGCATGGGCGTAGACGCCGAGCGCCGAGAGCAGACCGACCACGATCAGGCCGAGCCCCGCCAGGTCGCCGGCGTGGCTGCGCAGCGTCCGGGCCAGGACGTCGGCGGCGCGAGCGCTCAGTCCCGGCTGCTTCTTCTTTGCCGGCCTCCGGGCGGGCGGTTTCCGCCGTGCTGTGCCCTTCTTGGCCGGCGATCGAGGGCGCGTTCGTGTAGCCACAGTGGCCACAACGGTAACAGCAGCAACATCGCAAACGCAGCGATGCGTTCTCGGGGTGGATACCCGCCATATATCCGGTTATCCATCCCGAGAATGGAGTGGGCGGGGTCCTAGACCTCCATGACGACCGGGACGATCATCGGGCGGCGCTTTGTGCGCTCGTTGACGAAGCGGCCGGCGGCCTGGCGGACGTGGCGGCGGAGCGTCTCGTAGTCGGTGGCCCCTTCCGCCGCCGCCTCCTTGAGGTTCTGCAGGACCGCCTGGCGGGCTTCCTCGAGGAGGTCATCGGCTTCAGGGGCGTAGACCCACCCACGGGTCAGGATCTCGGGGCCGCTCACGACCTCGCCCGTTCGCGAGTCGACGGTGACGACCACGACGACGACACCCTCCTCACCGAGCACACGACGATCGCGGAGGACGCCGTGGCCGACGTCGCCGACGATGCCGTCGACGTAGAGGAAGCCGGCCGGGATCTCCTCGAGGAACTCGATGCCGTTCTCGGTGAGCTCGACGACGTCGCCGTCCTCGGCCAGCAGCACGTTGCCGCGATCCACACCCATCTGCATCGCAAGCCGGGCGTGGTGGGTGAGGTGGCGGAACTCGCCGTGGACGGGGATGAAGTACTCCGGCTGAGCGATCGACAGCAGTGTCTTGAGCTCCTCCTGCTGGGCGTGCCCGCTGACGTGGACGTCGGCGATGCCGGAGTGAACGACGTCGGCGCCGAGGCGGTACAAGCCGTCGATCACCTTGTTGACGTCGTACTCGTTGCCGGGGATGGCGTGGGAGCTGAGGATGACGACGTCGCCCTCCCCGATCTTCAGCCACTTGTTCTCGCCCGCAGCCATCAGCGAAAGCGCCGACATCGGCTCGCCCTGGGAACCGGTCGAGATGACGCACACGTCGCCGGGTTCGAGGTCGCCGATCTTCTCGATGTCGACCAGGCGGTCGTCGGGGATGAACAGCAGTCCCATCTCCCGGGCGAGGGAGACGTTCTTGCCCATTGACCGGCCCAAGGTGGCGATCGTGCGGCCGGTGGCGATGGCTGCGTTGGCGATCTGTTGGATGCGGTGCAGATGGCTGGCGAAGCACGCGGTGACGATGCGCTTGCCTCTGTGCTCCTCGAACAGGTCCTGCAACACCCGGCCCACCGAGCTCTCGCTCTTGGTGTGTCCGGCCTCTTCGGCGTTCGTCGAATCCGACAGCAGCACGCGCACGCCGTGCTCGTGGGCGATGGCGCCGACGCGACCGAGATCGGTGACGCGACCGTCGACCGGCGTGAGGTCGAGCTTGAAGTCGCCAGAGTGCATGATCACACCCTGCGGTGTGTAGAAGGCAGTGGCGAACCCGTGCGGCACCGAGTGCGTCACGGGGATGACCTCGAAGTCGAACGGGCCGACCTGGCGCCGCTCGCCGTCGACCAGCGGGTTCAGCGAGGTGCGGTCCAGCAACCCGCCCTCTTCGATCCGATTTCGGGCCAGGCCGAGCGTCAGCGCCGAGCCGTAGATCGGGAACGACACCTCACGCAGCAGGAACGACAGGGCGCCGACGTGGTCCTCGTGGCCGTGGGTGAGGAGGCAAGCGTCGATGCGGTCGCT
>JAFASB010000113.1 GCA_019244985.1 Acidimicrobiia bacterium
CGGTCAAAGGAAGAGGCGTTCGACTACCGCTACTTCCCCGAGCCCGATCTCGTGCCTGTGGAGCCTTCAGCGGAGTGGCTCGAGCAGGTACGGGCGTCGATTCCCGTACTGCCGGCCGAGCGCCGGGCGGCTCTTGCAGCCGAGGCGGGCTCCTCGTCCACCGAGGACGTGGCCGTCGTGATCGACCGTGGCCTGGACGGACTGGTGCGGGCCGCCATCGCCGCGGGGGCCGACCCGGATCGGGTGGTCACCCACGCCGTTCACAATCTGGCCCACGAGACGGCGGCCAACCTCGACCCCGACCGGCTGGCCTCGCTCGTGACGCTGGAGACCGAGGGCAAGCTGACCGCCACACAGGCCAAGAAGGTCCTGGCCGAGATGCTCGAGACGGGCGACTCCCCAGCGGATATCGCCGCCCGTCTCGGCTTCGAAGCCATGGACAGTGAGCAGCTGGCGGCCATCGTCGACCAGCTGATCACCGACAACCCTTCCGAGTTCGACCGCCTCAGGGGCGGCGACCAGAAGGTCATGGGCTTCTTCGTCGGCCAGGCCATGAAAGCCACCCAAGGCAAGGCCGACGGGAAGGTCGTCACGGCCCTGCTGCGCGAGCGCGCGTCGAGCTAGCTCAGCGCGACGCCAGCGCGACGAGACGCCGGGCCTTCAGCTCGGTCTCGGCCCACTCTCCCTCGGGTGTCGAGTCCCACGTGACGGCGCCCCCCGTGCCGAAGCGGAGGCGGCTGTCCTCGATCCAGAACGTTCGGATGGCGACGTTGAGCTCGCCGTGGCGGCGGTCGGCGTCGACCCAACCGACCGTGCCGCAGTACGGACCGCGCCTGACGGGTTCCAGCCGACGGATGGTGTCCAGCGCCGCGAGCTTCGGTGCGCCCGTGACCGAGCCCGCCGGGAACGTGGCGTCGATCAGCTCGGCCCAGCCCACGCCGGCCCGCAGCCGCCCGCGCACGGTCGACACCAGGTGATCGAGTCCGGGGTGGTGCTCCACGGCGCAGAGCGTCGGGGCCTCGACCGTGCCGTACTCGCAGACCCTGCCCAGATCGTTGCGTACCAGGTCGACGATCATCACATTCTCGGCCCGGTCCTTGGCGGTGAAGAGGGCACCGCCGGCCGCTGTGCCCTTGATCGGCCGGGACTCGACGACCGTGCTGTCCCGTCGGATGAACAGCTCGGGCGAGGCGGAAGCAAGCTCGACGCCAGGCAGGCGCACGATGGCGGCATGGGGCGCCGGGTTCGCACTCCGCAGGACGCCCCCCAGCGCGACGATGTCGGCTTCGGGGCCGACCGGTGCCGACAGCACGCGGCACAGATTCACCTCGTAAACGTCGCCGGCGGCGATTGACTCCCGGATGGCCACGACTCCCTTTTCGAACTCCTCCCTGTCGAAACTCGAGGTCCACGCCATCGGGGGCGGGCCTGGCCATGCCGTCGAAATCGCTGGTGTTGCCCCGACGTGGTCGAAGCGGGCGCACTTGACCTCACCTTCGAACTGGATCACGACGACCCAGGTGCCCACCCCGTCGAGCGCCGAGAGGTCCGATGTCACGTCCCGAAGCCCCGTGAAGCACCGGTCGCCGACGACTGCGAGGGGGTCTAGGTCGCGCACCTGTGTCAGCATCGCATCATGAGCGAAGGTATGAAGCCTCGGAGCCACGAGGTCACCGACGGGTACGTCCGAGCCGGTGCACGGGCGATGCTGCGGGCCGTCGGCATGACCGACCAGGACTGGGACAAGCCCCAGATCGGCGTGGCCAGCAGCTGGAACGAGGTCACCCCCTGCAACATGTCGCTCGACCGGCTCGCCAAGCGGGCCAAGGAGGGCGTGCACGAAGCGGGCGGATTCCCATTGGAGTTCGTCACCATCGCTGTCAGCGACGGCATCTCGATGGGTCACGAGGGCATGCGGGCGTCGCTCGTGAGCCGGGAGATCATCGCCGACTCAGTCGAGACGATGATGCACGCAGAGCGCCTCGACGGGATGGTGACCTTCGCGGGCTGCGACAAGTCGCTGCCCGGGATGCTCATGGCCGCGGCCCGCCTCAACCTTCCTGCCGTGTTCCTTTACGGCGGCACGATCCTTCCGGGCCGACTCAAGGATCAAGCGCTCGACATCGTCAGCGTCTTCGAAGCTGTCGGGGCGCACGCAGCCGGCGGGCTGACCGAGGAAGAGCTCTCCCTCATCGAGCGCAACGCCTGCCCCACCGTCGGTTCCTGTGCCGGAATGTTCACCGCCAACACCATGGCGTCGGTTGCCGAGGCGATCGGCATGGCTCTGCCCGGAAGCTCGGCGGCTCCTGCCGTCGACCGCCGCCGTGACGATTTGGCCTACGCAAGCGGTCAGGCGGTCGTGAACCTCCTCGCCAAGGGGATTCGGCCCCGGCAGATCCTGACCAAGGAGGCGTTCGAGAACGGCATTGCCATCGCCAACGCAGTCGGCGGGTCCACGAATGCCGTGCTCCACCTGCTCGCCATCGCCAACGAAGCTCGCGTCGAGCTCGAGCTCGAAGATTTCAACCGCGTCGGCAAGCGAGTTGCGCACATCGCCGACATGAAGCCCCACGGCAAGTACCACATGGTCGACCTCGACCAGGTCGGCGGGGTCGAAGTGGTGATGAAGGAGCTGCTCGACGCGGGCCTCCTCCATGGTGACTGCCTCACCGTCACCGGTCGCACGCTCGGCGAGAACATCGAGGCGCTCAACCCGCCAGCGCCCGACGGCAAGGTGGTCCACCCCCTGAGCAATCCGATCCACGCCGAGGGGGGTCTCGCCGTTCTGCGCGGCTCGATGGCGCCCAACGGCGCGGTCGTCAAGGTCGCC
>JAFASB010000137.1 GCA_019244985.1 Acidimicrobiia bacterium
GCTCAAGGGGGAGGACTTCGGCATCCCCCTGCAGTTCAAGAACTTCCGCGACTAGCGCGTCAGAAGCCCGGAGACGGCGCCGGGAACAGCGCCGACAGTGCCTTGGGCATCAGCGGCTGCATGATCGCCACGACCTCGGTGCGCGCCTGCTGCCAGTCCGCCGTCCGAGCCTGCTCTGCGGCGAGGAGCTCGTCCCAGTCCATCTCGCCTGCGGCCTGCACGACCTCGGCCTGAGCAAGGCGAAGGGTGCCGCCGGCGGGGTTCACCGACGAGGCCCACAGGAGCGATCCCGCGGGAGGGCGGCCGGCGGACGAGAACATGCCCTGGTCGCCGACGTCGAAGCGGCGAATGAAGCCCGCGGCGGCGACCGCCTTAGGGGCGTTGGCCTGGTAGGCAGCGACGAGATTGGAGATGTTGGCGAGCGCGTCGTTCACCCAGCCGTCCAGCGTCGACTTCGGGTCGACGGCCGCGCCGCCCTTCGGGTGCATCTCGAAGTGGCAGTGCGTCGCGCCGCCTTGGGCGTCGCCGGTATCGCCGACGGTGCCGAGGATCGTGCCCTGCTTCACGCTCTGACCACTGGTGATCCCCGGCGCGTAGTCCGCGGCGTGGGCACAGAAGAAGAAGGTGCCGTCGGGCATGTGCAGGTAGATGTCCTTGCCGCCGACCGGCTCGTCGCTGAAGCTGACGACCCCGTCGTAGGCGGCGCGGATCGGCGTGCCCCCTGCGGCGAAGATGTCGTTGCCCTGGTGGAGGTGGAACGACGGCGTGAAGCGGGGCATCAGCCAGTCGTCGGACCAGTTGGCCATGCCCGCGACAGGGAAGTGTCCGAAGCCGATGTTGATCGCTTCCTGGGGAGTGAGCCCGAACTCCTCGAGGGCGCCGAGCGCCTGGATCAGCGCCGCAGTGCTGTTCGGGGGCGTGCGGTGGACGGCGTTGATCTCGGCCTGGGCGTCCGGTGGCACGGTCTGGGACGCCGGGTTCACGGTCGTGGTCGTCGTCGGCCCGGGCACGGTCGGTGAGGGCTTCGGCGCCTGGGTCGTCGGCGGGGTCGTCGGGGGCTTGGCCACCGTCGTGGTCGGGTGGGGCAGCGTCGACGGCGGCTTCGTCGTCGACGTCGGTGCCACGGTGCTCGGCGGCGGTGCCGTCGTCGTCGTCGGGCCGACGAGCTGTGCCTGGGCCTGCCAGACGGCGGCCGCGCCCAAGGCCATGGTGCACAGCACCACGATGGACGCCGCCCGCCAGCGCGATCTCACCCTGTTGGCCTTCTCCCCGCCTGCGTTGTGTTCCTGCCGGTTGCCGAAATCTGGGACTTAGTTGGCCCACTCCCGCTGACGGAGCCGGGCGATGCGCTCGGCCGTCGGCGGATGGGTCGTGAAAAGGTTGGCGAACTGGACCTTGCGTCCGGTCAGCGGATTGACGATGTACTTCTGGGCCTGGACCGGGTCGACCTTCATCGGGATCGAGCGCACGCTGGCTTCGATCTTCTCGAGGGCCCGGGCCAGCGGCTCGCCGTCATGGAGGAGGCGGGCGCCGCTGCGGTCGGCCTCGAACTCCCGGCTTCGGCTCAGCGCCATTTGGAGGAGACCGGCGGCGAGCGGTGCGAGCAGGGAGATGGCGAGCAGAGCGAAGATGTTGCCGCCGCCCTCACGGTCGTCGCCGAACATCGACCCCCAGAGGGCGATGCGGGCGATGAAGGTGATGCCCATGGCGATGGCCGCGGCCACCGAACCGATGAGGATGTCGCGGTTCTTCACGTGGCTGATCTCGTGGGCCAGCACGCCCTTCAGCTCGTCCCACGTGAGGACGTTGAGGATGCCCCGCGTCACGGCCACCGCCGCGTGGTTCGGGTTGCGGCCCGTCGCGAAGGCGTTGGGCTGGGCGTCGGGGCTCACGTAGAGCTGCGGCATCGGGATGTTGTCGCCCTGGGTCAGCTCCCGGACGATCCGGTAGTAGTCGGGCATCTCCTGTTCGGAGACGGGCACAGCGCGAGCACTCTTGATCGCCAACTTGTCGGAGAACCAGTAGGACCCGCCGACGAAGACGAGGCCAAGGAGGAGCCCGAGGATGGCGCCGCCCTTGCCGAAGATGGCGCCGATACCGATGAGCAGGGCGCCCAGGAAGGCCAGCAGGATGTAGGTCTTGAAGACGTTCTTGTCCACGTTGCCTACAACGCTACGCGGCCACTGGACGTTCCGTCACCTCAATCGTCACTCTCAGTCGTAATAGCCGCTGTGGATGTAGACGCACGGAATGCCTTCGGCCCTGAACATCTCCAGGTTCCGGCGGTCGTCCTCGAAGGCCAGGCGCAGGTCGAAGCCGTAGCTGCGTAGGTCGTGCACGGTGTCCCGCTTGAACTCTCGAGCCGCCGAGTAGTCGCCTACGTCGCGCATGATCAGCACGTCCCACCGCAGTCCGTAGCGGCGGAGCCAGGCCAGCGTCTGGGGCTCGACGCGCACGGGCCGGCCGGTGAGGAGGACCACGGCGAGCTCGGCGTCGAGGAGCTCGACAACGCAGGCCACCTCCTCGATCAGCGGGTCGTCTCCGCAAGCGTCGAAGAACGCGTGCCAGTCACGGCGGCCACGCTCGATGAAGTGCTGGCGGCTGGCCGCGTCGGAGAGCACGCCGTCGATGTCGAAGATCACCGCCGGGCCGGGCGGAACGGGAGCGTCCCGCCAGGTCCAGTTCGGGGGAACGGCAGCCGCGGTCAGTCCTCCTGCGGCGCCTGCTGCGCCCGCTTCTTGATCTCGTCGACCACGCCCGGGTCGGCGAGCGTCGTCGTGTCGCCGAGGTCGCGGCCCTCGGCCACGTCCTTGAGCAGCCGGCGCATGATCTTGCCGCTGCGGGTCTTCGGGAGGTCATCGGTGAAAATCACCGTGTGGGGGCGGCCGAAGCGGCCGATCTTCTTCGCCACGTGCTCCCGAAGCTCTTCGCCGAGCTGATCGGACGGCTCGACGCTGCCCCGCACGGTCACGAAGGCGATGATCGCCTGACCGGTCGTCTCGTCCTTGGCGCCGACGACGGCGGCCTCGGCGACGCGTGCGTCGTCGACGAGCGACGACTCGACCTCGGTCGTCGAGACCCGATGGCCGGAAATGTTCATGACATCGTCGACGCGGCCCAGCAGCCAGAAGTACCCGTCGTCGTCGATCTTGCAGCCGTCGCCGGCGAAGTAGCGGCCCTCGAACCGCGACCAATAGGTCTGCTTGTAGCGCTCGGGGTCGCCGTAGATGCCGCGCAGCATCCCGGGCCACGGGCGGGTGAGCGTGAGGTACCCCCCACCCCGTTCGATCTTGTTGCCCTGCTCGTCGACGACCTCGGCACCGATGCCCGGCAGGGGGAACGTCGCCGATCCGGGCTTGAGCGTGGTCGTGCCGGGCAGCGGAGAGATCATGATGCCGCCGGTTTCGGTCTGCCACCAGGTGTCGACGACCGGGCAGCGGCCACCGCCGATGTTCTGCCAGTACCAGACCCATGCCTCGGGGTTGATCGGCTCGCCGACCGACCCGAGCACGCGGAGCTTGGACATGTCATGGGACTCGGGAAATTCCGTCCCCCATTTCATGAAGGTGCGGATGGCCGTGGGCGCGGTGTAGAGGATCGTGACCCCGTACTTCTCTGCAATGGCCCACAGCCGGTCCTTGCCGGGGGTGTCGGGCGAGCCTTCGTAGATCACCGACGTGGCGCCGTTGGCCAGCGGGCCGTAGACGATGTAGCTGTGGCCCGTCACCCAGCCGATGTCGGCCGCGCACCAGTAGACGTCGGTGTCGGGGTGAAGGTCGAAGACGTACTTGTGGGTGAAGGCGGCGTGGGTGATGTAGCCCCCGGTCGTGTGCATGATGCCCTTGGGCTTCGCCGTCGTACCCGACGTGTAGAGGAGGTACAGCAGGTCCTCGGCGTCCATCTCCTCGGGCGGGCAGTCGCCGTCGGCGTCACGCATCAGCTCGTCGTACCAGCGGTCGCGGCCGTCGGTGAACGGCACATCCTCCTCGGTGCGGCGCACGACAACGACGTGCTCGATCGTCGACGTGCCCTCGAGCGCCTCGTCGGCACTGACCTTGAGCGGTACAGCGGCCCCGCGGCGCCACCCGCCGTCGGCGGTGATCAGGACCTTGGCCTCGGCATCGATGATGCGGCCGCGCAGGGCGTCGGCCGAGAAGCCCCCGAACACAACCGAGTGCGGCGCGCCGATCCGCGCGCACGCCAGCATCGCCACCGGCAGCTCGGGGATCATCGGGAGATAGATCGCGACGCGGTCGCCCTTCTGCACACCGAGCGACTTGAGGACGTTGGCGAAGCGGCTGACCTCGTCGAGGAGGTCGGCGTAGGTGATCGTGCGCGCGTCGCCGGGCTCACCTTCCCAGTGGTACGCGACCTTGTCCCCACGCCCTGCTTCGACGTGGCGGTCGAGGCAGTTGTAGGAGACGTTCAGCTTGCCGCCGATGAACCACTTGGCGAACGGCAGGTCCCACTCGAGGACGGTGTCGAAGTCTTTGGACCAGGTGACGAGCTCGCGCGCCTGCCGGGCCCAGAAGCCTTCCCAGTCGGCCTCGGCTTCCTTGTAGAGCGCGTCGTCGGAGACGAGGGCATTGCGACGGAACTCCTCCGAAGGCGGGAACGTGCGGTCCTCCAGGTAATACGCCTCGATCGTCGCTTCGTTCACGCAACGCCCTCCTTTGCCACTCGGTCGGGCTGACCCTATCCCTCGACCTTCCACTCCAGAACCCGGAAGGCACCCAGCCCAGCGGGGTCGCTGATGGCCTGGCCTTCGCTCAACCGATTGCGGTGCTTGAGCGCCTCGAGGTCGCCGATGTGGGCGCGCTCGGTCCACGCCCGCTTGGCCTCCGCGAGGTGTGCAGCCAACCGGTGCGCAGTCAGGAACTCGGTCTGACTGCGGTTCCTGTCCGGTGCCGGAAGTTGATCGACGGCGACTTCACACGTGATGTCCTGCTCGCCGAGATCGTCGAGGGGAGCGGCACCAGGGCCATGGGCACGGTAGGTGCGCACCCATTCGGTCCACGGTCGCTGCGCCATCTCTGAGGTCGTGCTCGCGTAATCCACGACCGCGATGTGGCCGCGGTCGACGACGGCGAACGCCGAACGAACCCAAGCCGTGGCCTGACGCTGCAACGGGATGCGTTCGCCCGGCGACGCGTCGGGCGCCAGCCGCTCGGCATGGAGTGCGAGGTCATGAGCCGCGGGCACCAGCACCTCTCGGATCTCGTCGTCCACGCGGACCTCCGCCCACCCGAGCTCGGTTCTCTCGACCAGGTCGAACGGCAGGTTGTCGAGGAGCTCGTTGGCGACCACGGCGCCGACGAACGGCCGCTGCGGCAGGTCGGGCAGCGACGTGACCAGTGGACCGATCCCCGTCTGGGGGTGGGGGCCCTCGTCGGGGTCGGTGACGACGGCCGGCCCGAGCACTTGCCGCGCGGGCTCCATCGGCAGATGGCTGTGCTGCGCATCGCGCAGCCGCTCGGAGCGCTCGACGAGCACGTATCGGAGGGCGCGCAAGCACTGCGGGCCAGCGTCGAGGACATGGCGGGCGAGCGTGCCCGCACCGGCGCCCGCCTCGACGACGACGTAGGGGTCGGGCTCGCCGAGTTCGCGCCACCAGTCGTCGAGCGCGTTGGCCAGGACGGCTCCAAACAGCGGCCCCACCTCGGGACTGGTGAGGAAATCACCGGTGCGGCCGGCTGCACCGCCGCTGCTGTAGAAGCCGTGCTCGGGGTGGTACAGCGCCAGCTCGACGACCTCGTCGAACGGGATCGGTCCCAACCGCCGCGCTCGCTCAGCGACGAGCTCAGCAACGCGTGTAGGCGCCGTCACCTCCAAACCTCTCCGAAGTTCGAGATCGGGCCGTGAAACGGGCACAAACGGATCACGCGCGCAACTTCGGAGAGGTTTTGGGTCTCTACCTCACGAGTGAGGCGACGTCGCCGAGGTGGGCGAAGAACTGCGGGTAGATGCCGATGACGATCACGACGATCGCCGCCAGGCCGAGCGCCGCCTGCAAGCTGGCCGGAACACGGATCGGCGTGCGATCGCCGTCGGGCACCGGGTCCATCCACATCTGGCGGGCGACGTTCGCGTAGTAGAAGAGCGCGATGACGGCGTTCACGGCGGCAACGACGCCGAGGGCGACGGCGGAGGCCGTACCCGAATCGAGCACCGCTCGGAAGATGAAGATCTTCGCCCAGGCGCCGGCGAGCGGGGGGATGCCGGCCAGCGAGAACAGGAAGATCGTCATCAACACCGTCAGGCCGGGCGCGTACTCGTAGAGGCCGCCGTAGGACGCGATCTCGCCCGACCGCGTCTTGCGGGCGACGGCGATGACGATGGCGAAGGCGCCGAGGTTCATCGCCGCGTAGATGAGGAGGTACACGACGGCCGCCGTGAACGCGCTGTGGAGCGCCTTCTCGTTGGACCCCGCGACGGCGAACGGCACCAGGATGTACCCGGCCTGCGCGATCGACGAGTACGCCAGCATCCGCACGATGTTCGTCTGCCGCAGGGCGATGAGGTTGCCGACGGTCATCGTCAGGGCGGCCAGCGCCCAGAACATCGGGCCCCAGACGTCGGAACGACCGATGAAGGCGACGTAGATCAGCTCGAGCAGCGCGACGAACCCGGCCGCCTTCGACGCCACCGACAGGAAGGCAGTGACCGGTGTGGGCGCGCCCTCGTAGGTGTCGGGCGCCCAGAAGTGGAACGGCACGGCCGAGACCTTGAACGCGAACCCGACGGTGATGAAGAAGATGCCGAGTGTCACCAGCGGGGCGTGGGTGATCGAGCCCTGCGTGGCCTTGCCGATGTCGGTGAGGAGCGTCGAGTTGGCGAAGCCGAACACCAGTGACATGCCGTAGAGCATCACCGTCGACGCCAGCACGCCGAGCAGGTAGTACTTCAGGGCCGCCTCGTTGCTCTTCAGGTCACGCTTGCGCCAGCCGGCGAGCATGTAGGCCGGCAGCGAGAGCGTCTCGAGGGCGACGAAGATCGAGATCAGGTCGCGCGCCGAGCCCATCACGATCATGCCGAGGATCGAGCACAGCAACAGGAAGTAGAACTCGCCTTGGTAGTAGTCGCCCTCGTCGACGTACCGCGTCGACATCAGCAGCACGATGTAGCCGACGACGAGGAACAGGCCTTTGAACACCAGCGCGAAGTCGTCGACGACATAGGCGCCGCCGACCATCGACGCGTGGTGGCTACGGGCGCCGAGCTCGACGACGAAGATGAACGCGGCCAGCAGGCCCCACCCGGCGACGTTCGACAGCACCCACTTGTTCTCGTCGCTCACGAACAGGTCGGCGACGAGCACGAGGACCAGCGTGGCGCCGACAATGATCTCGGGCGCCAGCGCGTGGTAGTCGAGGTTCGGGACGTGGAACGGTGTCGAGGACACCTTGGCGGCGGCGGCGAGCAGCACTGAGCCCTACCCTCCGGCCGCGACGCCGCCGGCGGCGTGGAAGCCGCTGGTCACTGCCTTCACGGCGCCGTCGGTGATGTGGAACAACAGGTGGGGATAGACGCCCAGGGCGACGATCAGGATCAGCAGAGGGACCCACGCCAGGTACTCAGGAATGTGGACGTCGTGGATGTGCGCGTTCACGAACTCTTCTTTGACCGTCCCGAAGTCGACGCGCTGCAGCATCCACAAGAGGTAGCCGGCGGCGAACACCGTGCCGACGGCAGCAACGGCCATGTAGATCCTGAACGTGACCTCGCTGAGGCCGGCGGCCGGCTGGTATGAGGACAGGATCGCCGGGAATTCGCCCCAGAACCCGGCGAGGCCGGGCAGTCCGAGCGACGCCATCGCGCAGAAGCCGAGGATCCAACCCAACCGCGGCGCCTGCAAGAGCATCCCGCCGAGGCGCTTGAGCTCGCGGGTGCCATAGCGCTCCTGCACCGAACCAGCGACGAAGAACAGCATGCCGGTGATCAGACCGTGCGCCACCATGCCGAACACGGCGGCGTTGATCCCGAAGCTGGTGAGCGTGGCGATGCCCAGCATCACGAACCCCATGTGCGCCACCGACGAGAAGGCGATCAGCCGTTTCATGTCGCGTTGCGCGAGACAGCCGAGGGCCCCGTAGATGATGCCGATCACCGCGAGCAGGCCGATCCAGGGCGCCCAGTCGCGCGCGGCCTCGGGCAGGATCGGAAGGGCGATCCGGATGAAGCCGTACGTACCGAGCTTCAGGAGGATCGCGGCCAGGAGCACCGACCCGACGGTGGGCGCCTCGGTGTGGGCGTCGGGGAGCCAGGTGTGGAACGGGAACATCGGGACCTTGATCGCGAAGCCGAGGAACATGCCCGCGAAGATCAGGTCCTGGGTGCTGTGGACGATGCCGCTGCCGTGTTGCGCGGCGAGCGTCGGGATGTCGAACGTGCCCGAGCCCAGGAAGTAGAGCGCGAGGAAGCTCAGCAGCATCAGCGCCGAGCCGAACA
>JAFASB010000150.1 GCA_019244985.1 Acidimicrobiia bacterium
GTCGAGCAACTCCCTGCCGAGCCTCCCCAGCTGCTCGGTCGGGGTGCCGCCACCGGTCGCCACCCGGTCGGCGCCGAGCATCACCTCGTCCATCACCCGGTCGTGGATGGCGGCGAGGATCTCTTCCTTCGAGCCGATGTAGTGATACAGCGCGCCTTTGCCGAGGTCGTTGGCCTCGCACAGCTCAGTGATCCCGGTGGCGTGATACCCCTGCCGGGCGAAGAGCTGGGCCGAGGTGTCGATGATCTCCTGCCTCCGCGCCTGCCACTTCGGACTGCGTTCCGGCATCGGCCGCTGACGTTAGCTTTTGTGCCTTGACTGGTCGGTACAACGAAAGCTGGTCCCGGGTGCTCGCCCTCCACGCGGCACGCACGCCCGACAAGGCCATGTGCGTGTACGAGGGTGAAGTCACGACCTACGGCGAGATGGCTGGTCGCGCCGCGTCGCTGGCCGGCGGCCTGGGCGAACGCGGAGTACGCCGCGGCGACGTCGTTGGGCTCCTCTCCTACAACTGTCCCGAGTTCCTCGAGGTCCTCTTCGCCGCCAACTACCTCGGGGCTGTGGCCATGCCGATCAACTGGCGGCTGGCGCCGCCGGAGGTGCGCTACATCCTCGAACACTCCGAGGCGCGCGCCTTCGTCTACGACGACGCTTTGGCCGACGTCGCCCGAGAGGCGAGCCAGAGCATCGACGCGTCATGCCGCGCGGCCGTCTCGCAGCTGCCCGAACTCCGGATTACGTCGCCCTCGGCGCCCGTGGCCGCCGAGGGTGATGACGTGCACCGCCTGATGTACACCTCGGGCACGACCGGCCGGCCGAAGGGCGTAATGATCACCCACGCCAATCTGGCGTGGAAGAACCTCGCCCACATCATCGAGTTCGGCTTCAACGATGCCGACGTCGGGCTGGCGTGCGGCCCGCTGTACCACGTGGGTGCTCTTGACCTGACGACGACAACGCTGATCGCCGCGGGCGCAACGACGATCATCCACCGGCTTTTTGACGCCGCCGCCGTGGTCGATGAGCTCGAGCGATCGCGCGTCACGACCGTGTGGCTGGCACCCGCGATGGTCAACGCCATCATGGCGCTGCCCGACATCGAGGGGCGCGATCTCTCGTCGGTCCGCGTCATCATCAACGGCGGCGAGAAGATGCCCGTCCCGCTGATCGAGCGCCTGCAGCGGACGTTCCCTTCGGCGTGGTTCGCCGACGCGTACGGGCTCACCGAGACGGTCTCGGGCGACACCTTTCTCGATCGAGACAGCATCGTGACCAAGCTCGGCAGTGTCGGCCGGCCGTGCCTGTATGTCGACCTCGACATCTGGGACCGGGAGGGGCGGTCGGTCGAAGCGGGTGAGCGCGGCGAGATCGTCATGCGGGGCCCCAAGGTCTTCAAGGGCTACTGGCGTGACGAGGAGGCGACCTCGGCCGCCTTCGCCGGTGGGTGGTTCCACACAGGCGACATCGGGATCGTCGACGAGGACGGATACCTCTTCATTGTCGACCGGCTCAAGGACATGATCATCTCGGGGGGTGAGAACATCGCTGGCTCGGAGATCGAGCGGGTGCTGTATGAGCACGACGCCGTCCTCGAGGCCGCCGTCGTGGCCAAACCCGACGATCGGTGGGGGGAGGTCCCGGTGGCGTTCGTCGTCCTCCGCCCGGGCTCGACCGCGACCGCTGAGGCCCTCGTCGACCACTGTCGGACCCAGCTGGCGACCTTCAAGGTGCCCAAGGAAGTCACGTTCATCGACGCCCTGCCCCGTAACCCGTCGGGCAAGGTGTTGAAGCGCGAGTTGCGCGGCTGAAGCTTTGCGACGATGGCGCGCGTCCTGATCACCACCGAACTTCCACCCGGGTCCACAGATCCCCTGTCCGGTCACGAGGTGGTCGGCGCGGGCACAGATGTCGAGGCGATCGTGTGCCAGCTCACCGATCGATTCGACGCGGAAACCCTTGACCGGTATCGAGAGCTTCGCACTCTCGCCACCGTGTCAGTCGGCTTCGATCACATCGACGTGGACGCCGCGACGACTCGCGGCGTCGCCGTGTGCAACACGCCGGGCGTGCTCGACGAGACGACTGCCGACCTCGCCTTCGGTCTGATCATCGCCGCCTCTCGATTGTTCTGGACGGTTGAGGCCGACCTGCGCGCCGGCCTCTGGACCGGGTTCGGGCTGCTCGACCGGCTGGGCCGGGACGTCCACGGCGCGACCCTCGGCGTCGTCGGCTACGGGCGCATCGGTCGAGCCGTCGCCCGCCGTGCAGCTGGGTTCGACATGGCTGTGCTGCACCACTCACGCACGCCGACCGGGGAGCCGGGCTTCGTCGCCGAACTGGAGGAGCTATTGGCCACCGCCGACGTCGTCTCGCTTCACGTGCCGTTGACCGCATCGACGAGGCGCTTGATCGATCGTCGTCGCCTGGCGCTCATGAAGGCGACGGCGGTGCTCGTCAACACCTCTCGCGGCCCGGTCGTCGACGAGGAGGCGCTGGCCGAGGCGCTCGAGGAGGGGCGGCTGTTCGCCGCCGGCCTCGACGTCTACGAACGGGAGCCGGCGGTCCACACGCGGTTGCTCGCCGCACCCCGCACCGTGCTCCTGCCCCACGTCGGGAGCGCGACGGTGGCGACACGGACGGCGATGGCGCGTCTGGCTTGCGAGAGCGTGCGCGCCGTGCTCGCCGGCGAGGTCCCGGCGACCTGCCTCAACCCCGCGGTACTCGCCTGACCTTCGGCTCCTTCATCTGGAGGGCGTTGACGAACAGACGGGCGAGCGTGTCGGCCGCGTCGTCGAGCTTGCAGTCGAGCTGACCCTTGGCGAGCGCCATCTCGGCAAACCGCTCGACCATCGAGCCGAGCGCGGCCGCCGCGATCTTCGGATCGAGCGCCGGATCGGTGGCGCCCTTGCGCTGCATGCCGCGGATCGACTTCTCGATCGCCCCACGGTGGCGCACATTGCTCGCCGAGCGAACGGCCGCTACGTGCTCGTCGTAGCGGGCGACCTGTTCGATGACGCCCATGATCTTGGCTTCCTCGGCGTAGCGCTCGAGGTGCCGGTGGAGGGCGGTGAACAGGCGCTCCCGAGGGTCGGCACTCGAGCCGGGGGCGAAGATCACGCTTTCCATGGGCTCGGCCAGCTGCTCGTCGAGGAGCTCGGCGATCTCCCGGAAGACCTGTTCTTTCGAATCGAAGTAGTGGTAAAAGGCGCCGTGCGAGAGGCCGGCTCGCTCGGCGATGTCGGAGATACGAGCGTCGAGGAAGCCGTGCTCCTCGAAGATCTCCTTGGCCGCCTCGAGCAGCCGCGCTCGCGTCTGCTCGCCCTTCCGGGACCGAGGGCCGCCCTGGGCGTCGCCCTCCCCTGCGGCCGCTATCGCCGACATCGCTCGAACTCTACGTGGCCCGCGAATCAGGCCGTCGTCTCGTCGTCGGCTCCCACGATCGGGGTGCGACCCGCTGCTGTCTAGGTTGGATGGATCGGAGCAACGGACGAAGTTGTCGAACCTGAGCGGCGCCGCGGCAGGCCGCGCTCACTGGCCGAGGAGCAGATCGTCGAGGCGGCGCTCGAGTTGTCCGGCCGGACATCGATCCCACCCACAAAGATTGCCGGAACTCCTGCTCTATCGCGAACAACTCGGCGACGCGTCGAACTCGTCAGTTCACGCGAAAGGCTTCGTGCTCGAACGGGCGCATCGAGGTTGATTCGGGCGAGAAGGCCGCAAAGAAATTTGTTTGACGGGGCCTTCTTGTCACAAATCCTTGGTAGAGTTACACCGAGGTAATTCACTTCCCCCGTAGAGCTGTCCCGCCGTTGTTGAGGCGGTGCCCATGTGCACGAAGCTCAGGGAGCTGGAGGAGGCGCTGGCGACATTCGTCGGCGACTTCGAAGCTGCGCTGATCTCTGCTGCCGAAGCCGACGGCGTCATGGAGCGCGCGGCGCGGATGGAATACATCTGCGCCACCCTCAAGGCACTCGCCGCAGCACGGCTGGCCGAGACCGAGCTGTGGGGCCTGGGCGGGGACAAGACCCCGGCGCACATGCTGGCGAGGAGAACCGGTCAGTCGGTCTCCGATGCCGCTCGTGATCTTGAGACGGCCAAGGCCCTCGCCCACCACGACAAGACCAACGCTGCGGCCCGGGCGGGCAGGCTTTCGCCCAAGCAGGCGGCCGCCATCGCCGACGCGGTGGCCGCCGATCCCAAGGCCGAAGCCGACCTGTTGGGCCTGGCCGAGCGCGCCTCCCTCTGTGAGCTGCGCGACGAGGCGAATCGACGCAAGGCCGCAGCCACTGATCTGGAGGAGCGCCACAAGAAGATCCACGCCGAGCGCCACGTCCGGGACTGGACAGGCGCAGACGGGGTCTGGCGCGTGGTGGGCCAAGGGACGCCTGAGGCCGGGGCCAAGGTCATGGCCGCCCTGCGGGGGGCTGCCGATGGCATCTTCAAGCAGGCCCGCCGTGAGGGACGGCGCGAGCCCACCGAGGCCTACCTGTTCGACGCGCTGGTCGCGCTGGCCGAGGGCGAGGGCGCGCCGAAGAGTCGTTCAGGCAGAACCAAGGTCCTGGTGCGCGTGGATTTCGAGGCTCTGTTCCGGGGTTATCCCACCGGAGGCGAGCTCCGTGAGATCGCCGGGTTCGGGCCGGTGCCGGTGTCGGTGGTCGACGAGATCCTCCGCCACCCCGACTCCTTCCTGGCCGCGGTGATCACCAAGGGCCAAAAGGTGACGGGCGTCGCCCATCTGGGTCGACATCCCACCGCGGCGCAGGAGTCAGGGCTGCAGTGGCTGTATCCCACGTGTGCAGTCGAGGGCTGTTCGGCGCCGGCCAAAGAGTGGGACCATCGCGAGGACTGGTCCAAGACGCATCGCACGCCGTTTGACGGCATGGACGGCCACTGCGACCACCACCACGACAAGAAGACCTACGAGGGATGGGGGCTCGTCGAAGGCGTCGGCAAGCGGGCGTTCGTCCCGCCGGATGATCCGAGGCATCCGAAGAACAGAAAGACGGAGCGGCCGCCGCCGGCCGAGGCGGCGTAAGTGCGAGATAGGCCAGATCTCTACTGCTCCGCGAGTTGGAGCGTCATGAACGTGTTGTAGGGGCTCGCGTCGTAATTGCCGAAGGGTTCGCACGGCCGGAAGCCGAGCTCTACGTATAACTGCCGCGCGGGGACGAAGTCGTCGGTGGATCCGGTCTCGAGACTGATACGCCGGTAGCCCTCGGCGCGGGCAAAGGCGACGAGGTGCTCGACCAGAGCGCGCCCCACGCCGCAGCGTCGTTCGCTCTCACGCGTATGCATCGATTTCAGCTCGGCGTGGCCGGCGTCGAGCCGCTTCAGTGCCGCGAAGCCGACCAGCTCGCCGCCCCGACGGGCAGTGAAGAACGTGACGGCGTCAACAGCGAGCTCATCGGCACCGAGTGCGAACGAGTACTCGGGCGGCGTGAGCACCTGCGAAAGCTCCAGATGGGTCGCCAGGAGCTCACGAACGTCCTCCGACCGAGGGTCGTCGACGGCGATCTCGAGCTCCATGCCGGCGATTGTGCCGCAGCCGCAGCCGTCGTTAACGTCCTGCAACGATGATTGCCACGGTCGACATCGCGGACCTCGGTTTCGTGCGGACGATCGGAGCGGTCCGTCGCAGGTTGAAGCCGCACCAAGTCCCGGGGCTTCGATGGCTCGACATCGTGTTCGCAGTCCCCCTCGCCATGAGCCGCCCGCCTCGGCCCCGACGAGCGGTGATGCTCGCCCTGTGGGACGACGCCGAGTCCCACACCGCCTTCGCCGACTCGCATCCGCTGGCGGCTTCGTTCAATACCGGCATGCACGCCACGCTGCAGCCGCTGCGCGCCTTCGGCAGCTGGCCCGGACTCGACGACACGGTCCCCCGCAGTCGTGTCACAACCGTTGAAGGCCCCGTTGTCGTCTTCACTCTCGGCCGGCTTCGGGCGAGCCAGTTCGTGCGTTTCATGCGCGCCAGCCGGCCCGCTGAACGCGCCGCCGTCGACGCCGAGGGGTTCATCTGGGGCACGGCCAGTGCCCGGCCGCCGTTGGTGGCCA
Source organism: Acidimicrobiia bacterium (assembly GCA_019244985.1). Taxonomy (GTDB): domain Bacteria; phylum Actinomycetota; class Acidimicrobiia; order Acidimicrobiales; family AC-14; genus CADDZP01. The sequence goes on from JAFASB010000150.1 coordinate 6,055, forward strand.
CCGTCTCCATCTGGGAGAGCGCCGAAGCGAGCGCCGCCTACGCGTTCAACGCGCCGGGCGGACACCCGTCTGCCATCGACGCCCAACGCCGCAAGGACTTCCACCACGAGTCGGCGTTCATACGGTTCACGCCGATCGAG
>JAFASB010000310.1 GCA_019244985.1 Acidimicrobiia bacterium
AAGGATGAAGAGTGATGGCGCCGTGATGGCTGCGCTGACATAGGTGAGAGCCTCGATCAGCCGCTGCGCGAGGTCGTAGGTCGCGGTCTGCTTGGAGGACGAGACGACAGAGACGAGCACGGTGTCGAACCGGGCGACGAACGCGGAGCTTGCGCCGATGACAGCGAACGGCATCGCGCTTCGGACGACGCTCATCGTCAGCGCCCAATCGAACCCGGGCGCCGACCGCCACGCCCCCGCGCGACGGGCGATGACGAGTGCGGCGAGGAGCCCTGCCCAAGGCCCGACGGCGATCGCTGCTATCGCGCCCCGAATTCCGAGCCCCGCGTAGACCGCAGCGACGCCACCCAGGGCCACGATCGACGTCTGGCCCATGGTGATCGCCGCCCGCCGGGCGATGAGGCCACGGCCGTCCAGGGCAGCGAGTAGCGAGGTCAGCATCGACATCGCTGGGATCGCCAACCCACCGATGGCCATGTCCGTCACGATTGCTGACGAGTAGTTCGCAACAGTGACGAACATGAGCGTCAGGCCGTAGGCGACGAGCCCGGCTGCGAACGACGCGGTCAGGGTGCCGCCCAGGAGCCGATCGGATTCGTCGGGGTCGCGGCTGATCCGCCGTACGAACACCTGGGTGGTCCCGAAGTCGGCGAAGAAGTTCGCCATGAGGACGAGCGATGCCACGATGGAGTACCGCGCGAATTGGGCCGGTACGAGGCGCCGGGTGACGTAGGCGACGAACAGCAGGCCGAGGGCTCGTGCGCCTGTCTGCAGGACGAGCAAGGCGGTGCCCCCGCGCGCCGCGGCGCGCGCGTCATCCGACAGAGTCATCTACCCTCCGAGCGTAACGGTGGTGACCCAATCCCGTTGATGACCTCTATCCCGTTCCTCGATCTCGGCCGCTTGCACGCGCTCATTCGCGATGAGCTCGACGCGGCGTACGGACGGGTCGTCAGTTCGAGCGCCTTCGTGCTCGGCGGCGAGGTCGAAGCGTTCGAGGACGCGTTTGCGGCCGCTCACGGTGCGCCAGGCGGGGTGGGGTGCGGGTCAGGTACGGACGCGCTGCTCCTCGCGCTGCTGGCGCTCGGCGTCGGTCCCGGCGATGAGGTTGTGGTCCCGGCGATGACCTTTGTCGCCACCGCGGAGGCCATTCTCCATGCCGGCGCCGTTCCAGTGCTCGCCGACGTCGATCCGACGACGCTGCTCCTCGACGCCTCGGCTGTCGAGAGGGTGCGATCCGCCCGCACCAAGGCCGTCATTCCCGTCCATCTGTACGGGCACGTCGTTTCGCTGGAACAGATCGACCGGTGGCGCCGTGATGGTCTTGTCGTCGTCGAAGACGCGGCCCAGGCTCACCTTGCAACATGGCATGGCCGCTCCGTCGGGACCGCCGGCGACCTCAGCTGCTTCAGTTTCTATCCGGGCAAGAACCTCGGTGCTTTGGGCGACGGCGGCATCGTGTTGGGACACGAGCCCGCCGTCCTCGAGCGCGTGCGTGCACTGCGCGATCACGGCAGCACGCAGAAGTACGTCCACACGATTCCTGGCTGGTGTTCCCGGCTCGACGCGCTGCAGGCGGCGTTCCTCGACGTCAAGTTGCGCCATCTGGGGGAGTGGACCGACGCGCGCCGCCAAGTGGCTGAGTGGTATAGGAAACGCCTTCCAGGGGGCCTGCTCGTCCCGTGGGAGGAAGGGGCGGTGCATCACCTGCTCGCCGTGCGTGTTCCCGGTGCTCACCGCGAGCGGATCCTCACAGAGCTGTCGGCTGCAGGTATCGGGTGCGGCGTCCATTACCCCATCGCCCTGAGCCGGCAACCGGCCCTCGAAGAGTGGGCACGGTCCTGTCCCGCCGCGGAGTCCGCCGCCGACGAGTTGCTCTCCCTGCCGATGGACCCATTGATGACAACCGAGGAAGTCGACGCAGTCTGCGAGGCCCTGCTCCGAACCTTGGACTGTTAGGACTCAGCGGGTACGACGCCGTTTACGGCGTCGGCCGCGGCGCGGAAACGTCGACCGCACCGGGCGCATGCGAGATCGGCGTTGAGTGGGTCGCCGCACGTACACACCCAGCCCTTCTGCACGGCGGGGGAGCCGGCCACGAACGCCCGGGCGGGGACGTCCTTGGTCACCACGGCGCCAGCGGCGACGAATGCCTCTTCGCCAACCGTGATGCCGCACACAATCGTTGCGTTGGCTCCGATCGTGGCGCCGTGGCGGACGAGCGTGGGTACGAGCTCCCACTCGTCCTTCTTGATCGCCGCCCTCGGGCGCAGGTCGTTCGTGAACGTTGCGTTGGGGCCGACGAACACGTCGTCCTCGAGCGTGACGCCGTACCAGATCTGGACGCCGTTCTTCAGCGTGACGTTGTTACCGAGGACGGCGCCCCCCTCCACGTAGGTGTGGTCGCAGAGGTTGCACCCGGCGCCGACAGACGCTCCTTTCAGGACGTGGGCAAACGCCCAGACGCGAGTGCCGGCGCCGACGTCGTCGCTCTCGCATCGACCATCGGGGTGGACGAAGGGATCGCTCACAACGGAACGACCCGCCCGCCGTCTTCGAGGCTGCGGCCGGCGGCGTCGAGCATCTTCAGCACGCGGAGTCCGCTCTGCCCGTCGGTCAATGGCGCCCGGCGTGCCCGCACTGCCGTCGCGAATTCGGTGACGACCGACTGGAGCGCCTCAGCCTCGGGCAGAGCGGGGGCGACCATCTCGCCCGACCGGTATGAGACGAGAATTTCGCGCTTGGCTTCGGTGTCGGCCGGAACATGCAGGTCGACACCACGGTCGAAGATCGAGAGGCGCTGGGTCGGATTCAGGTCGTCCCACACGAGTGTTCGCCGAGAGCCGGCGATGATCGTCGTGCGGATCTTGGTCGGGCTCAACCAGTTGACATGGATATGCGCGATCGCCCCGCGCTTCAACGGCAACGTGAGGTAGCCGACACATGCGTGTCCTGCGCCGATCGGGTCGGCGCCGTGTGCGGCGACCCCGACGGGCGCCCACTGGTCCGGGAGAATGAAATCGAGGATCGAGAGGTCGTGCGGGGCGAGGTCCCAGAACACGTCGATATCCCGTTGGACGAGACCTAGGTTGATCCGGACGGAGTCGAAGTACTGGATGTCGCCGAGCGTTCCTGTTGCCACAAGGTCGCGGATGCGTTGGACGGACGGCGTGTAGCAGTATGTGTGGTCGGACATGAGGGTGAGCCCGCGTTCGGCGGCAAGCTGCACGATGGCTTCGCCCTCCGCGACCGACGACGCCAAGGGCTTCTCGACCATGACGTGTTTCCCGGCTTCAAGGGCTGCGCCCGCAAGGCGTCGGTGGGTCGCCGCGGGTGTGGCGATCGCGACCGCCTCGATTTCCGGGTCACCGAAGACGTCCTCGGGCGCCGTCGTTACCTTGACAGTGCTGTAGCGACCGACCGCGCGCCGAGCTCGCGCCTCGTCGAGGTCGCACACTGAGCGGAGGTCGCATTCGGTGCTGGCCTGGAAGTTGCGGACAAGATTTGGACCCCAGTAGCCGGCACCGATCACGGCGACGCGCAGCGGATCCATCGCTCGGAGGTTAGAGCCGGCGGAACTCCACTCAGGTGATGTCCAGCATGCGCTGGAGGGCGACCCTGGCCCATTCGGCGGTGTCGGGGTCGACCGTGATGCGGTTGACCACGTTGCTGTCGACCAGATTCTCGAGCACCCAGCAGAGGTGGGCGGCGTCGATGCGGAACATGGTCGAGCAGGGGCAGATCAGCGGGTCGAGCGAGAACACCGTCTTGTCGCGGTGCTCGGCGGCGAGGCGCTGGACGAGGTGGATCTCGGTGCCGATGGCCAGGGTCGAACCCGGAGGCGCGGCGTCGACGGCCTTGATGATGTAGTCGGTCGAGCCCACCTGGTCGGCGAGCTCCACGACTTCGTGGGAGCACTCGGGGTGGACGATCACCTCGACACCGGGGTGCTCGGTTCGGGCCGCCTCGACGTGCTGGACCCGGAAGCGCTGGTGCACCGAGCAGTGGCCCTTCCAGAGCAGGAAGGTGGCTTCCTTGGCGTCGAGCTCGTCGAGGCCGCCGAAGTCGCGCTTGGGGTCCCACACGCGCATGTCGGCGGCGTCGTACCCAAGCTGGAAGGCGGTGTTGCGGCCCAGGTGCTGGTCGGGAAAGAACAGCAGCTTGTCGCCGCGCTCGAGCGCCCACGTGATCACGGCGCGGGCGTTCGACGACGTGCACACGGCGCCGCCGTGACGGCCGACGAACGCCTTCAGGGCCGCGCTCGAGTTCATGTAGGTGATCGGCACCAGGCGGTCGATGTCGACGACGTCGTCGAGAGCCTCCCATGCCTCCTCGACGGCGTCGAGGTCGGCCATGCCGGCCATCGAGCAGCCGGCGTTGAGGTCGGGCAGCACGACCTGCTGGTGGTCGGCGGTGAGGATGTCGGCCGACTCGGCCATGAAGTGCACGCCGCAGAACACCACGTAGTCCGCCGAGGAGTTGTCGGCCGCCATGCGGGAGAGACCGAAGGAGTCGCCCCGGGCGTCGGCCCAGCTCATCACCTCGTCCCGCTGGTAGTGGTGACCGAGAATGAAGAGCCGCTCGCCCAAGCCGGCCTTGGCGGCACCGATACGGGCCGCGAGGTCATCTGGGTCTGCGCCTGTGTACCGCTCTGCGAGCGGTGCCTGCACCCGGAACATTTGTGGAGTCGCCCCCCTGTGAAGGAACTCCGATTCACGGCCGGCGGGGACAGCCTGGTCGCCCATCCGCGGGGTTGTCGGCCTCGGAGCTGTATGTCGCCGGATACCAGGCCGGCGTTGCCCAGATTGTAGAGCGGGGGAGCGAGAATGGAAACGTGACGTTGGTCCGCCCGCCCGCCGGGACCATTCCCGATGCCCCCGGCTCCTACCAGTTCAAGGACAAGGACGGCCGCGTCATCTACGTGGGGAAGGCCAAGTCCCTCCGCTCCCGCCTCTCGAACTACTTCGGGAACCCGGCGTTGCTCCTCCCACGCACGGCCCAGATGGTGGCCGCTGCCGAGACCGTCGAGTGGATCCAGGTCCGCAACGACGTCGAAGCCGTCATGCTCGAGTACAGCCTCATCAAGCAGCACAAGCCCCGCTTCAACGTCCGGTTGCGAGACGACAAGAGCTACCCGTTCCTCTCCATCACTCTCGACGACGAATGGCCCAGGGCGATGGTGATGCGGGGCCAGAAGCGCAAGGGCGTCCGCTACTTCGGGCCCTATGGCCACGCCTACGCCATCCGGGAGACCCTCGACCTCCTCCTCAGGACGTTCCCGATCCGGACCTGCTCGGAGAACAAGTTCAAGCACCACCACCGGCTCGGCCGGCCCTGCCTGCTGGGCCACATCGAGAAGTGCAGCGCCCCGTGTGTCGACGCCATCGACCACGCCGAGTACGACCGCCTGGTCGCCGAGCTCATCGAGTTCCTCGACGGTGACACCGCACCCGTCGTCCGCCGGCTCGAGGAGCAGATGCAGGAGGCGGCGAGCGTCCTCGAGTTCGAGCGGGCCGCCCGCCTCCGTGACCGGCTGGCGAGCGTGCGCAAGGCGATCGAGAAGCAGGCCATGGTCACCGAGCGCCCCGAGGACATCGACGTGGTGGGCATCGCCGGCGACGAGCTCGAGGCGTCGGTCCAGGTCTTCTACGTCCGTCGCGGGCGCGTCGTCGGCCGCAAGGGGTTCGTCGTCGACAAGGTCGAGGACGTCACCGACGCCCAGCTGGTCAGCCACATCCTCGAGGGCCTGTACACCGAGGCACCGCCCCTCGGGGTCCCCAAGGAGGTGCTCGTCCCGGTCGACGCCGAGGACACCGGGTTCTACGAGGACTGGCTCACAGGGCTGCGGGGCTCGAAGGTGCACGTGCGCGTGCCCAAGCGCGGCGACAAGCGCGGCCTGCAGACGACCGTCGAGCAGAATGCCAAGGAGGAGTTCGTCCGTCACCGTCTGAAGCGGGCGTCCGATCACAACGCCCGCGCCCGTGCGCTCAACTCCCTGCAGGAGGCCCTCGACCTCCCGTGGGCGCCGCTACGCATCGAGTGCTTCGACATGAGTCACATCCAGGGCAGCGACTACGTGGGTTCGATGGTCGTCATGGAGGACGCCATCGCCAAGAAGAGCGACTACCGGCGCTTCAAGGTCCGGACGGTCGCGGGCAGCGACGACGTCCACGCCATGGAGGAGGTACTGACGCGGCGGCTCACCGCCCTGCTGGTGGAGCGGGAGAGGCCGCTGGAGGAGCGCCGCCGCAAGTTCTCGTACCCGCCAAACCTCCTCCTCGTCGACGGCGGCAAGGCCCAGCTGAACGTGGCCGTGAACGTCGTCGAGGAGCTGGGGCTCGGCAACGAGATCGCCGTCGCCGCGCTGGCCAAGCGCTTCGAGGAGGTCTACGTCCCCGGTGAGGCCGACCCGATCCGCATCCCCCGGCAGTCCGAGGCCCTCTACCTCCTGCAGCGCATCCGCGACGAGGCGCACCGCTTCGCTATCACGTACCACCGCCAGCTGCGCGGCAAGCGCATGACCAAGAGCGCCATCGACGACGTCCCCGGCCTCGGCCCCGGCCGTAGGAAACGCCTGCTGAAGGAGATGGGTGGGATCACGGCCGTGAAGAACGCCAGCCTCGAGGAGCTGGAGGCGCTCTCGTGGCTGCCCGAGAAGGTCGCCCACGCCCTCTACGCAAAGCTGCACGGGCCGGTCGAGTGAGCCAGCACGAGTGGGAGGCGCACGCCTCCTGGTGGCAGGAGGGGTTCACCGACGGCGCTGATCCCGAGTATGAGGAACAGATCCTCCCGCTGGCCGCCGAGCACCTGCGCGGCGTAACCAGCGTCCTCGACGTCGGGTGCGGCGAAGGCCAGGTCTCCCGCCTGGCGGCCGGCAACGGCGCCGGGCGCGCCGTCGGCGTCGACCCCACGTGGGCGCAACTCAGCGTTGCTCGCCAGCGAGGAGGACCGCCGCACTACGGCCAGGCCGACGCCGCCGCTCTGCCGTTCGGCTCGGCCTCGTTCGACGCGGTCGTCGCCTGCCTGGTGTTCGAGCACATCGACGCCGTCGACGAGGCGCTCGCCGAGGTCGGGCGGGTGCTCCGGCCGGGCGGGCGCTTCCTGTTCTTCCTCAACCACCCGCTGCTGCAGACGCCGGGGAGCGGTTGGATCGATGACCGCATCCTCGAGGAGCAGTACTGGCGGATCGGGCCCTACCTCGTCGAGGACCGCTCGCTCGAGGAGGTCGACAAGGACGTGCTGATCCCCTTCGTCCATCGCCCGCTGTCCCGCTACGTGAACGCGATGGCCGCGGCCGGCCTGCTCATCGAGCACATGGAGGAACCGGCGCCCCCGCCCGGGTTCCTCGAGCGGGCCGAGGAGTACAAGGAGGCAGCGACGATCCCACGCCTCCTCTTCTTGCGCGCGATCAAGCCGTAGCCTTGCAGTAGTCGATGACCGAATTCCTGCTCATCACCGGGCTGTCAGGCGCAGGGCGGTCGAACGCCGCCAACACGTTCGAGGACCTCGGCTGGTTCGTCATCGACAACCTCCCGCCGGCGCTGATCGGCAAGGTGGCCGACCTCGTCCGAGCGCCCGGGTCGACCACCGAGCGGATCGCCCTGGTGGTGGGCACCGGGCCCCTGCTCGAGTACCTCGACGCTCTCCCCGAGGCGCTCGAGGTCCTGCGTGCGACGGGGTCGCGCGTCCGCATCTTGTTCCTCGAGGCGTCCGACGAGGTGCTGATCCGCCGCTACGAGAACACCCGGCGTCCGCACCCCCTTCCGGCCGACCGGGTGTCGGAGGCCATCGAGCAGGAGCGCGAAGCCCTCGACGAGGTGAAGGCCCAGGCCGACGTCGTCGTCGACACGACCGACCTCAACGTGCACCAGCTCCGCGACCGGCTGCTTGAGATCTTCTCTCGCGACGCCGAACAGGAGCTGCAGACCAACGTCGTGTCGTTCGGGTTCAAGTACGGCGTTCCGCTCGACGTCGACATGGTCTTCGACTGCCGGTTCCTGCCCAACCCTCACTGGGTCGACGACCTCCGTCCTCTGACCGGCCTCGACGGCGCCGTGCGCGACTACGTCCTCGACCAGCCCGAGAGCGGGGAGTTTCTCGAGAAGCTCGACGACCTCCTCGGCCTGCTCTTGCCGGCGTTCGTGAAGGAGGGCAAGTCCTACCTGTCGATCGCCATCGGGTGCACCGGCGGCCGTCACCGGTCGGTGGTCATCGCCGACGAGCTGGCCAAGCTCCTCACCAAGCGCGGCGTCGAGCCCACCGTGCAGCACCGGGACGTGAACCGCTAGTGGAAGGTCCCGCCGTCGTCGCTCTCGGCGGCGGCCACGGCTTGTCGACGACCCTGCGGGCAGCCAAGTCCTACGCCGGTCACATCACGGCGATCGTCTCGGTGGCCGACGACGGCGGGTCCAGCGGACGCCTGCGCTCGGCCTTCGGGATCCCCGCGCCAGGCGACCTCCGGCGCTGCCTGGTGGCCTTGGCCGACAACGCGCTGTGGACGAAGGTGTTCGAGCATCGCTTCAACACCGGCGAGCTCGAGGGACACGCCTTCGGCAACCTCGTCATCGCCGCCCTCGCCGACTACACCGGCGACTTCGAGGTTGCCCTTTACGAGACAGGTCGCCTGCTCGGGCTTCAGCACACCGTCTTTCCGGCGACGCGCGAGCCCGTGGTCCTCAAGGCCGAGGTCGAAGGTGTCTCGGTGGAGGGCCAGGTCGCGGTGTCGAACGCGGGCCGCATCTCGGGCGTGTCGGTGATCCCACCCGACGCCCGCACCCCCGAAGGCGCCCTCGACGCCATCGCCACCGCCGACCAGATCATCATCGGCCCGGGGTCCCTGTTCACGAGCGTCCTCGCCGTCGTCGCCGTGCCCGCCATCAGGGATGCCATCGCCGCCGCTTCGGGCCGCAAGGTCTACGTCTGCAACCTGGGACCCCAGATCCCCGAGACCGCCGACTACGACGTGGCCGGCCACGTCGGCGCCCTTGCCGCCCACGGCGTCAACGTCGACGTCTGTCTGTGTCACCCGGGCGCCCTGCCGATGGGCGACATCGACGTCGCCTGCGTCGAGGAGCCGATCGCAACGGCCGACCTTTCCGAGCATGACCCGACGCTTCTCGGGCAGGCTCTTTCCCGGCTCATCTAGGTAGGGTCGAGGTATCGGATACAGGAGGCTCGAGTTCACATGGCAGTACGGGTTGGCATCAACGGCTTCGGCCGCATCGGACGCAACTTCTACCGGGCGGCGAGGAAGGCGGGAGCCGACATCGACCTGGTCGCCGTCAACGACCTGACGTCACCCGAGATCAACGCCCACCTGCTGAAGTTCGACTCGACCCACGGCAAGCTCGAAGAAGAGGTCAAGGTCACCGGCGACGGCATCGCCGTCGGCAACGACTCGTTCAAGGTGCTGTCCGAGCGTGACCCGAAGGCGCTGCCGTGGGGCGACCTCGGCGTCGACGTCGTCGTCGAGTCCACCGGCATCTTCACCGACCGCGACAAGGCCGCCATGCACGTCGAGGCCGGCGCTCCACGCGTCGTCATCTCTGCCCCCGCCAAGGGCGCCGACGCCACGTTCGTGCTCGGCGTCAACGACGACACCTTCGATCCCGCCAAGCACACGGTCGTGTCGAACGCCTCCTGCACGACCAACTGCTTCGTCCCCATGGTCAAGGTCCTCGACGACGCCTTCGGCGTCGAGAAGGGCCTGATGACGACCTGCCACGCTTACACCAACGACCAGAACCTGCTCGACCTCGCGCACAAGGACCTGCGCCGGGCGCGCGCCGCGGCCGTCAACATCGTGCCGGCCTCGACCGGCGCCGCCCGGGCAACCTCGCTCGTGCTGGAGTCCATGAAGGGCCGGCTCGACGGCACCGCGCTGCGCGTCCCGGTCCCCGATGGCTCGATCACCGACTTCGTCGGCGTGCTCGCCAAGGACGTCACCGTCGACGAGGTCAACGACGCCTTCGGCGTCGAGAAGGGCCTCATGACCACCGTGCACGCC
>JAFASB010000115.1 GCA_019244985.1 Acidimicrobiia bacterium
GCGCTGCTCGAGAATCATCACGCCAACCCGCCGACCGATCGCCACCAAACCGACCTCATCCAGGGGCCCCTCCGGCCACGGTCGCTCGTCGGGCGGCTCGCTCGTGAGCAGGCGGCCTCCGACCCGAAGAAATGGGGCGCCGCATTCGACGGTCACGGCTGGGGCGCCGAATCCTCGGGCCACGACGGCGTCATGCGCCCCCCGTTCGGACGGGTCCCGGCCGACCAGTTCGGCCCGATCTGGCCGTACCCTGGCGCGGGAGCCCAGGGCCAACTGGTGCAGCGCCTGCTGGAGGAATCGAGCCCGACGGCCGTTGGCCTCGACGAGGGTCCATCGGGTTTCGGGCCACGCGAGCGCCATGGGAAGGGCGGGAACTCCGCCGCCACTCCCGAGGTCGACGACGGACGAGGGTGGGGGCCCGTCCCAGGCTGCCAGATAGTTCGCCGCGTGCTTGATGTGGGTGTCGACCGGACCGGGGCCGAGGAACCCGAGGTCGCGGGCGTCCGCGAGGACCTCGTTGAGGGCAGCGGGGGTTGGGCCGCCGGTCAGGAGGCCTCGTCAGGGGAGATCACGACTCGGCGATTGGGCTCCTCGCCCTCCGACGTCGTGGTCACCCCCGCGATGGCGTTGATCGTGTCGTGCACGACCTTCCGGTCCGCCGGGCTCATCGCCTCGAGGGCCGTGGGAACCCCGGCAGCCTTCACCTTGTCGGCCACACCTGTGGCGAAGCGCTCGAGCGCGGCACGCCGAGCCTTGCGGTACTCGGCCACATCGACGAGCAGGCGACCGGAACGGGCGCCGAGCTTTCGCTGCACGACGGTTCGGGTCAGCTCCTGGATGGCGGTCAGCGTCTGGCCCTTCGGGCCGATGAGCAGGCCCAGGTCCTTACCGGTCACCGACACCTCGACGGTGTCCTCGTCGAGCTCCTCGCTTCCGATCTCACCCTGGAGCTCGAACGCCCCCAGCAGGCCGCGCAGGAAGTCTTTGGCGACCTCGGCCTCCTCGGCCAGGGTTGGGGCCTCGACCTGCTCTGACTGCTCGGCCGTCACCGTTTGCCCCTTCCGCCCGCTGGACCGGGCCTCTCGCTGCTCACTCTTAGCGCCCTGCTCACCTCTACCGCCCTGCTCACCTCTACCGCCTGTGTCACGCCTCGCAGATCCGCCTCTACCCGAATCACTACGGCCCCCGGACTGGTCCCCCCCGCCTTTGCGCTCGCGGCTGCTGCGCCGACGGTCCCGCCGCTCGACCTTTGGTCGAGGTGCGGTCGGAACCACGCGCGCCCGAACACGGGCTTCGGTCCGCAGCCGGCCGAACAGTCCGCTCTTCGGCTCCTCGACGACCTCGAACTCGGCGTCCTGCTCATCGACGCCCAGTTGGTCGAGAGCTGCCTCTTTCGCCTCCTCGACCGTACGCCCGGTGACCTCAACCCACTCCACTGCGCTGCTATCTCCCCTTGCGGCGGCGCCGGCGGCGCCTGCTCCGGTTCGACGGGTTCGACCCCGCCTTGCCTGACGACGATGGATTCCCAGCCGGCGCGTTTGCCTTGGCGGGGGAGTTGGGGGCCGAGGGGGCGGGGTTCGCCGGCTTCGAGGACGCCTCAACCGCCGGGCGTGCGCCCTTGGGCCCACCAGCTGCCTTTTTCGCGGCATCGGCCGCGTCCTGCTGGCGGAAGATGATGGCCTGTTGGCCAATCTGCCAAATATTGGAAACAACGAAATAAAGGACGACACCGGCGGGCACCTGCAACGCGATGAACCCGAAGAACACTGGGAAGATGCGACCCATCATCTGCATCTGCTGGTTCTGTGCCGAGGCGGGGGTCCGCGCCGTCATCTGCCGCTGCTGGTAGTAGCCAGTGATCACGGTGAGGATCACCAAGAGGTAGAGCCCGATCAGCTCGTTGCCCTTGCCCTGGCTCGGCCGCTTCGCCAGGTCAAGACCCAACCACTCCATGTGACCAGGCGTCTTCCGAAGGTCCTTGGCGAGCTGGCTCGTCTCGGGGATGTGCTTGGGATGAGCGGCGAGCTTGGCGCCGTCAGCCCTGGAATCGGGCGCCGCCGGCACCTGAGCCCCGTCGATCGTGCCGATCTTCGCCTTGCCGGCGGGATCGAGGACCTCGGCCGGCGCCTTGGTCTTGTCCTTGGCGCCCGTGCCCGACTTGTAGACCTGGCCGTCGATCACCGCCCCGTGCAACTCACCGACGACCTTGCCGTCGTTCAGCACGTCAGCAGTCACCGAACCGTTCAGCACCTTCTGGCCGTTGACTGTCGAGATCGCTCCGTCGGAGACCTTGACGTTCTGGGTGGCGACGGTCTGTGGCGCGATGCCCCCCGTGGGCGTCATTTGGACGGGTGCGGCGACACCACCGGACCCGGCGCTGCCCAGGATGAGCGCACCGCTGATCACGGTGACCGTCAGGTCGTGAATCAGGCGATAGAGGACGATGAACAGCGGAAGCTGCAGTACAAGGGGGAGGCACCCGGAGAGCGGGTTCACCTTGTTCTCCTTGTAGAACTTCATCATCTCTTCGTTGAGCTTCTGGCGGTCGTTCTTGTACTTCGCCTGAAGCCTTTTGATCTCGGGCTGCAGCCGCTGCATGGCCTGCATCGACTTCGTCTGCTTGACCGTGAGCGGGTACAGCACCAGTCGCACGGCGACCGTGAGCAGGATGATGGCGATGCCGTACGACGGCAGCACCGAGTACAGGACGGCCATGACCCAGCCGAGGCCGGTGTACAGCGGGTCGAGCACCGAGCCAGCTGCCAGCACGTATGCCCAGGTCAGAAGGCCTGTCACGGCGTGGCGACCCGTCTCGGAGGCACCGGGTCGACACCCGATCCACCCCACGGATGGCAGCGGGAAATACGACGCAGCGTGAGCCAGCTACCACGAGCCGCCCCCTGCTCGTCGAGCGCATCCAGGGCGTAGTTCGAGCAGGTGGGCCAGTAGCGGCACGGCGAGGGCCGCGACCCGGTGAGTGCCTGGTACAGCAGCACCAGCCGGCGAAGGAGGCGCGTCAGCACCCGTTGCTCCCGAGCACGCTGACCGCCTGGGCCACCGCCGCCTTCAGATCCCGGTACGACAGCTTCGCCACCTCCGGCGCGGCGCCGATCAGCCAGGCCCCCGGACCGAGGGCAGGCTCCATCTCTCGAACGATCGTCCGCAGCCGGCGCCGAACC
>JAFASB010000156.1 GCA_019244985.1 Acidimicrobiia bacterium
CGGGCCGCGATGGTCTCAAGCTGGCAGACAAGTGGGAGGACGCGCCGACCTCGTACCTCGGCCTCCAGGTCGCCGGCTTCCCGAACATGTTCACCATCTCGGGACCGGGTTGCCCCGGCGTGCTCGCCAACATGCCGACGGCGATCGAGCACCACGTCGGGTGGATCGCTGACTGCATCGCCTACCTGCGGGCCAACGGCTTCACGCGCATCGAGGCGAGTGACGATGCCGAGAACGCCTGGGTCGAGCACGTACGCGAGGTCGCCGAGCGCACGCTCTACCCCCTCGCCGACTCGTGGTACCTGGGCGCCAACATCCCCGGCAAGAAGCGGGTGTTCATGCCCTACGTCGGTGGCTTTCTCCCCTACACCGAGCGCTGCCAGAAGGTCGCCGACCGCGGCTACGAGGGATTCACGCTCACGACGTGATCGCCCCGTGGCCGGCGATCGCCGGCGCTGGAATCGGCATCGGGTTCCTCTACGGCGCGTTCGGCGTCGGCGGATCCTCCGTCGCGACGCCGGTGCTGTCGCTGCTCGGAGCCCCCGGACTCATCGCCGTCGCCTCTCCCCTGCCGGCGACGATCCCCGCCGCGCTCGTGGGCGCCTATCCCTACGTCCGGGCCGAAGAGGCTCGACCGCGCGCCGCGGGATGGTCGATCCTCGGCGGGGTGCCGGGCACCATCGCGGGTGCGCTTCTCGCGAAGGCCGTCGGGGGGTCCGCCCTGCTCGTCGCCTCGGGCCTCGTGTTGTGCATCGTCGGCGTGCGCGTCGTCCGTCCGATCAGCGACGCCTCGCGCACGCGCGGCACGACGCGTCGGCAGAACCGTCCGCTGCTCGTCGCCGCCGCAGCAGGGGTCGGGGTGTTCACGGGACTCCTCGCCAACGGCGGCGGGTTTCTGTTGATGCCGCTGTACCTGTTGGTGTTCGGGCTGCGCATGCGCCAGGCCGTCGGCACCAGCCTCGTGGTGATCTCCGTGCTGGCCATCCCCACCCTGATCACCCACTGGGCGCTCGGCCACATCGACTGGGCCCTCGCGGGGCAGTTCGCGGCTGGGGCGGTCCCCGGCGCTCTCGTCGGTAGTCGTCTGGCCCACCGCATCGAGGGCCCGAAGGTGCGGCGAGCCTTCGGCTGGTTCCTCATCGCCTTCGGCGTCGGTTTCACCGTGTACCGACTCGTCGTGGCCTGAGCGGCGCCACCGGCTCACAGCGGCGACCTGCATTTCTGCGGGAGATCCAAGGGAGCTCGGATCGGGATCGGATGCCCGAGGGCGATCGTGTCTACAGCCCGCACAGTTCGGGTCCAACGAGACAAAGGAAGCCCCCCATGAATCCGTTTCGCAAGGCCGCTGCCGGCGGCGCCATCATGGCCGCCGCCGTCGCCGGCGGTGCGCTCGGCGCCAATCTGCTGGGCACGGCCAACGCCCAGACGAGCACCACGACGGCTCCGTCGTCGTCTTCGACCCAGCAGCAACAGCGGCAGCCCTCGTTCCCCGCCCACGGCTCTGCCGAGCACGAGTCACAGGAGAAGGCCGTCACGGGTGACGCCGCCTCCAAGGCCCAGGCCGCGGCCGTGAAGAGCGTCGGCAGCGGGACCGCCGGCGACGTGACCACTGACTTCACCGGCAACGGCTACGAGGTCACGGTGACGAAGTCCGACGGCACCCAGACCGAGGTGCACCTCGACAGCAACTTCAACGTCATGCAGCACGGCGGTCCGGGCGGTCCGGGTGGCCCCGGTGGCGTTCCGGGTGGCGGTCCGGGTGGTCTCGGCGCCCCCGGCGGGCAGTCGTCTTCGTCCACAACCACCAACTGACCACAGCCAGCCACATGCACGTTCTGGCGGTCGTGGGTACCGCTCTACGCCGCCCACGACCGCCAGAACCGAGTGGCGCCCTTTGGGTCGACCGACCGGCTACGGGGTGCGGCCGATGAAGGCGAGGAGCTTGGTCTGCACGTCCGCATCGTCGGGCACGTCGACGCGCGGTCCGTACTGCCCGCTCTGGCGCAGGATCTCGTCCATCGGCAGCATGCCCTCGAGCATGGCGGCGCACTTGTCCGGGTCGAGCGTCTCATCCTGACCCGTCGCTCGGGCCAGATCCCAGCGATGCAGGAACACGTCGCCCGTGTAGATCATGTCGGTCGCCTGGGCGAGTGACATCCGGCCGATGTGCGGAAGGTCGTGCACACGGTCGGCGGTCTCGGGATCGTCGAGCAGGGCCTGCACGGCGTCGGTCTGGTTGCGCCAGGCACCGACGGGATCATCGTCGACCGAAGGGCCGGCGGGGAGGGTGATCCCCGCCCCTCCGCTGAGGAACGCGGGAAACCACTCGACGAGATGACGCACGACGTCGCGGGCGACCCACCCCTCCACCGGCGCAGGCCGGTCCCATGCGTCCGGGGCCACCCCTTCGACGGTGGCGGTGAACGCGCCGGCGATGCGCTGGTGCTCGTCAGCCGGGCCACTCATCGGAGCTCCGCGAGGAGCGCGTCGAGCTTGGCGTAACCCTCGTCGACGCCGGTCTCCATGCCCGAGGCGAGCCACTGGTCCCGACCCTCGAAGCTGTCCACCAGCGACTGCGCGCGCAGCCGCGTGCGACCGTCGCCGAGGTCCTCGAACCACAGCGTCTCGAGGGCGACGCCCTCGGGCTGGCCGTCAAACGTGAAGGTCTGCACGATGCGATCGTCGGCGACCTCGTGGAAACAGCCGTGGAAGCCGAACTCAACGCCGTCGCGTCGCGCGACGTACCGCCACCGGCCGCCGGTCGTGGCGTCCCAGTCGAGGATCTCGGTCTGCAAGTTGTTGGGCCCGACCCAGCGGGCGAACAACTCGGGGTCGGTGTGAGCCCGCATCAGTTCGGCCGGAGTGGCGTCGAAGTCTCGGGTCATGCGGATGATCGGCAGGGTGGGGTCGGCCTCGATCGAGACCGTGTAGCGGTAGCTGGTGGTGGTCATGACGCTGCTCCGTGTTCGCGATGGTGGTCGGTAGGTCGTTCGTCGCGCATCTCGGCGAGGACGGCATCGAGACGTGCGTAGCGCTCCTCGGCCTGTTGGCGGTATCGCTCGATCCACTTGGTCATCAGGTCGAAGACCTCCGCCTCGAGGTGGCACGGCCGGCGCTGGGCGTCCTTGTGCTGGCTCACGAGGCCAGCGTCACTGAGGACCTTGATGTGCTTGGACACCGCCTGAACCGAGACCTCGTACGGATCAGCCAGCTCCCCCACGGTGGCGTCGCCCGCGGCGAGCCGGGCCACCATGTCGCGTCTCGTCGGATCGGCGAGGGCGGCGAAGATTCGGGACAGCTGGTCGCCGGCCACGACGGTCTCCTTGTTCAACTAATTGGTTGAACAAGGATATGACGAAAGCCCGTCGTTGTCAACCAGTTGGTTGACAACGGCATGACAACGGTCTACCCCGCAGCCAGGGTCGGGCTGAAGTTGCTGCCCGTGTAGTTGGTGCACGCAGACGGGCTGACCTGGTAGGTGACCTGGTCGGCGGTCGACGTCCTGCTCGTCCCGACGGGCGTCGTCACGGTGACGTCGCGGGGACCGCTTCCAGGCGGCGTCTCGGCTTCGACGTAGTTGCCGGACAGCACCTGCACGTGGGTAGCCGGCACGCCGCCGACCGAGACCGTCGAGCCGGGATCGAACCCGCTGCCGCTGATGAGGATGCGGTCGCCGCCCGCGGTGCTGACGTCAGCCGGCCCGACCATCCGGACATCCGGTCCGTCGCGATCCAGGAGCGCCCGGTAGGCGGGCTCGACACCGGCGCCCTTGACGATCGCCAACGCCGGATCGACCTGGGCGGGCGGCGGGTTCTCGCAGATCGTCGTGTTGTCGGCGGAGTTCGCGTCCGTGTACGGGAAACACGGGTACGCCGGTCCACCGTTTGCGACGAAGTTGTTGGCGATCTCGATGTGGCCGATGGTGTGGCACCCGCCGGAGTCGAAGGAATCGAGCGGCTGGAAGTAGTCGAGGTTCTTCTCGATGTCGACGTACTCGCTGCCGGCGTCTGTGTAGAAGGTGAAGTCGGTGTTGGTGCCGCGATAGGCGACGTTGCCCGTGAGCTCGAGCTGGTCGCCCCAGCCGTGGGCCTGCGGCCCGTTGCTGTAGATGGCACCCCCGTCGCCGAGGGTCGTCATGTAGTCGTACATGAGGTTGTCGGCGACCAGGTTGTGGGAGTTCATGTTCTGGTCGCTGTTCGGACTGGCGAGGTTCGTGTGCCATCCGCCCCAACCGATCGAGATGGCGGTGTAGGGAATGTCGTTGAGCTGGTTGTGGGAGACGTTGGAGTTCCGGGAGTAACCGAGCCAGATGCCGACGCCACCCAGGTACTGGTTGGCGACGTCATGGACGTAGTTGTCGGTGATCGAGTTGTGGTCGATGTCGCCGGAGTCGATGTCGTCGGTCGAGCCCAGCTGAATGGCATTGGCGGCGATGTCAGTGAACTCGTTGCCCTTGACGACGTCGCCGAGCGCGCCTTGGATCGGCCCCGCAGCCGGGCCTCGGTAGAGATCGAGACCCGCGCCCCCGAGGTGGGAAAAGGTGTTGCCTGTCACCTCCACGTTGCGGGTGTTCGTAAGCACCACGTTGGCAGGCGTGCGGGTGAAGGAGGCGAACGGACACGTGCCCCGTGGGTTGGAGTAGGTGCACGTGCCTTCGCGCTTCGATGCGTTCGGACCGGTCAGCATCCAGTCGGCCTGCATCTGGGCGAACCCGTCGGGCGCGTCCGGTCCAGTCCAGTTCCCATACGAGAAGGTGAGCCCTGTGAAGGAGAGGTTGCTGGCACCGTCGACGCTGACCAGGGTCTGGAGTGCGGGCGCGATGACTGCGTGCGTCGACGGATTCTGGCCGTCGGCCGGCATGTAGTACAGCGTGTGTGAGTGCCGGTTGATCGACCAAGTTCCTTTGGTCATCAGCTCGGGGACGTTCTGAAAGAAGTTCGGCGTCTTCTTCGGGGACAGCCCCGGGAAGCCGCCGCTCGGGCTGTCGACCCAGCCCAGCTCCTGCACGCCTTCGCTGGGCATGTGGAGGTTGTCCCAGCACGGCTGGGCCATCGTGATCGTCTGGCCGCTGATCGAGCCGATGTTGCACGCCGTCTGGGTCCACACGCCGTCACCGAAGGTGAACACCGCGGCGGCGTCTGTTGGGTCGGCCCAGCTGTCCATGGCGGCCGACGTCATCACGAAGCCGCTCGGCGTCTGGACGAAGTTCGTGTTCGCCGGTAGTCCGCTCGAGAGCTCCAGGCGCTTGCCGTCGACGAACAGCTGACGCGTGTCGAAGCCCACTGACGCCTGCCAAACGCCGGGTCTCGGACCCGCGGTCCAGCCCGTGATCGGCTGGGCCCCGCTCAGTACCGGGTGGGCACCGGGCGCGGGCTGGTACACGACGCGAAAGCCATGGGTCCCGCTGTCCTGGGGTCCGAACTTCAGGGGCTGGGTCAGCGTGTAGACGCCGTCTTCGAGTCGGACGTCGACGTCGGACTGCATGGTCGGCACAAGTGCCTCCGCCGTGCGCTGTGCGGTCGTGAGGCTGCAGGGCGCATGTTGCGTGCACGCCTTGCCCGTGCCCGTCGACGCCGCGAAGACAACGTTCGGGCTCGGAGCGGACGGTTGGGCGGGGGCCCCGGGAGTCGTCATCACGCCGATGCCCTGGTAGGCGATCGAGCCGGCCTCGGCGTTGTCCTCCCACGCCGCGATCGAACAGGACGTGCCCTCGGCGCACACGATCCGGCCTTCGTGCGAGGTGGTGATCGTCCCCCTGATCGACGTAGTCATCGTGTAATCGCCGCTCATGTTGACCGCGCCGTGCAGCGCGCTCGTGGCGTCGCAGTCGTTGCTACTGGTGACGACAGCGGCACATTGCTCGAGCGTGAACGGCTGCATCGGGATGAGACCCGTGCCCGTGACGGTGACGCTCTGTCCTTCGACCAGCCGGTCGACCGGCGACACCGCCAGCGTCGTCACGCCCGGGAGCGACCCGCCCCGATCACCCGGGTTGGCTACGGACGGCGCCGCTGTCAGTGCCGCACCGACAAGCACCACCGCGGCCGACGCAACACCCAGCCTGGTCCGCCCCATCCCAGGGGAATGATTCGACCGTTCCGATCGAATTCCCTTCTCAGCCGGCTGGACGACGGCGGGCCGCTCGCCAGACCGACCCGGCCAGGATGGCGGCGATCAGGAGCGGCAGCAGCCACCACGTCGGCACGTTCGCGTTGGCGAGAATCGCGGTCAGGCCGAGGGCGACGACGACGCCGAGTGCGACACGCCAGTCGTCGCCGACAACGAAGTCGTACCAGAAGCGGCCGAAGGCCCGGATCCTGGTCACGCTGCTTTCGCCGACTCGTAGTGACCGACGCTCGTCGGGCGTCGGTACAGCCGCACCAGGCCCAGGGCGACCACAGCGACGAAGACGATGACGACCGGGAGGGCGGCGTCGTTCCCCGGCCAGTTCACGCCGACACCCTCGCCGCCCCAGAAGGTGCCGAACCCCGTGAGCATGATCCCGACGACGAACTTGAGCGAGTTCTCGGGGACGCGGCTGAGAGGGTGATGCACGGCGGCGCCGGCCGAGGCGACGACGACGACCGCGACCGCGGCGCCCAGCGCGACCCATCCCACGGCGTGGTGGGCGCTGCCGAAGGTGATGACGATGAAAGCGACTTCGAGCCCCTCGAGAAAGACGCCCTTGAACGAGACCGTGAAGGCGTACCAGTCGAGGCCGTCGCGCTCGACGGTCGCCGCCTGACGCGCTTCGGCGACCTCACTGGCGTAGGCCGCGTCCTCGTCGTGCAACGCCTTCAGGCCCGAGGACCGCATCACCGCCTTGCGGAGCCACTGCAACCCGAAGACCAGCAGCAGCGCACCGACGACCACGCGCAGGGCGTCAATAGGGACAAGGGTCAGCGCCGGACCCAGGGCGGCGACGACCACCGCCAACGCGCCGAGCGCGGCAGCGACGCCGACAAGAGCCGACCGCCAATGGCGCGTCGTGCCGACGGCCAGAACGATCGTCAACGCCTCGACTGCCTCTACCGCGCTCGCCAGGAACGCGGACAGAACAACGAGCGCGGTGCTCACAACGCCGTCAGGCGGCGGGCCTTCTCCAGGATGTGCACGCCGCAGGCCGAGCCCAGCCCGATGACGTGAGCCAACCCGACCTTGGCACCCTCGATCTGGCGGTCGCCGGCCTCGCCCCGCAGGTGGGTTGCGATCTCCCACACGTTGGCGATGCCCGTGGCCGCGATCGGGTGGCCCTTGGACTCGAGACCACCGGAGACGTTGACCGGCATCTTGCCGTCCCGCCACGTGGCGCCCGACTCGAAGAGCGACACCGCGTCGCCCGGCTTGCAGAGCATGAGGTTGTCGTAGTGGACGAGCTCGGCGGTCGCGAAGCAGTCGTGCAGCTCGACCAGGTCGAGGTCCTCGGGACCGACGCCGGCCTGCTCGTAGGCCTGCTCGGCGGCCATGCGGGTGAGTGTGTTGACGTCGGGGAGGATCTGGCACGCCTCCTGCCATGGGTCGCTCGTCAGTACGGACGCCCGGACCCTGACGGCCCGCTTCTGCTGTTCCGTCGACAGTGACTTCAAGCGCTCGCCGCTCACGACGACTGCGGCGGCGGCGCCGTCACAGTTGGCCGAGCACATCGGCCGCGTGTTGGGGAAGGCGATCATGACGTCACCCATGATCTGCTCGAGCGTCATCTTCTTCTGGTACGCGGCCAGCGGGTTCAGCGTCGAGTGGCTGTGGTTCTTCTCCGAGATACGGGCGAACAGCTGGAACGGCTCGCCGTCGTAGGGGTGGTCGTGCAGGTACTCCATGCCGACCTGGGCGAACACGCCCGGCATCGTCTCGGTGCCGATGCGGCCGTCGACGGGTGCGACCGCGCCGTAGCGCCCGTGGGGCGTCCACGTCTTTCCTTCTTCCTTGCGGCTCCCGCCCGAGAGGAGCCCGGCACCCGCCAGCTTCTCGACACCGACGGCCAGGCCCATGTCGGCCTCGCCGGCCTTCACCGCCATGATCGCCGTGCGCAGCGCCGTCGCACCGGTCGCGCAGGCGTTGGCGACGTTGTAGACGGGGATGCCGGTCTGGCCGATCTGCTTCTGCAGCTGCTGGCCGATGCCGGCGGCCGCAGCCATGAGGTTGCCCGCGGCCAGCACGCCCATGTCGCGCATGGTGACGCCGCCGTCGTTCAGCGCACCCAGCGCCGCCTCGGCGGCCAGGTCGATGGTGTCCACCTCGGGGTGCTTCCCGAACTTGGTCATGTGGATCCCGAGGATCCAGATGTCGTCGTTGGCCATGGCGGTTCTCCTCAGCTGATGGGCTCGAAGCCGAAGCCGATGGCCTCGGTGCCGTCGTCGTCGGTTCCGATCGGATAAGTCGCCAGACGCACCTTCATGCCGACCTTGACGTGCTCGGGATCGGGCGGACAGTTGACGACGTTGGCGCGGACGCTGGTGCCGGCGCAGTCGATGACGCCGGCGACGAAGGGCACGGGAATGCCCGGGGCCGCGAACGACACGATCGTGAATGCGCGCAACTCGCCGGTGGGATCCACCGAGGCCTTCTTGAAGGACGTGCCGAAGCACGACGCACAGGCGTTGCGGCGGTCGAAGAAGCGCGCCCCGCACTCGGTGCACTCGTTGGCGACCAGGCGGGGGTCGTCACCCAGCTCGAGGTACTCGACGAGGGGAACCTGGCTGGGCATCAGACCTCCGAAAGGCGCGGCAGACGGAGTGCAAGGTATACCGACACCAACCAATTCACCCAGGGGAGGGACCGACAGTGGCACGGATGTGCGAAGGCCGGGTCTGCATCATCACCGGCGCCGGGCGCGGCAT
This sequence comes from Acidimicrobiia bacterium, assembly GCA_019244985.1. Taxonomy (GTDB): domain Bacteria; phylum Actinomycetota; class Acidimicrobiia; order Acidimicrobiales; family AC-14; genus CADDZP01. The sequence goes on from JAFASB010000156.1 coordinate 8,838, forward strand.
CGGCCGGGAGTACGCGCTGATGCTCGCCGAACAGGGCGCAAAGGTGGTCGTCAACGACCTCGGCGGCGCGCGGGACGGGACGTCCGCCGACGCCGGACCCGCCCAGGAGGTCGTCGACGAGATCAAGGGCATGGGCGGCGAGGCGATCGCCAACACCGACGACGTCAGCGACTTCGAGGCCGCTGGGCGCATGGTCAAGAGCGCGGTCGACACGTTTGGTGGGTTGGATGCCGTCATCAACAACGCGGGCATCCTGCGTGACCGCATGCTCACCAACATGACCGAGGCCGAGTGGGACGCGGTCATCAAGGTCCACCTCAAGGGAACGTTCGCGCCGTCGCACCACGCTGCGGCCTACTGGCGGGAGCGGGCCAAGGCCGGCGAGACGAACGACGCCCGGATCATCAACACGACCTCGGTCTCGGGGATCTACGGCAACCCGGGCCAGACCAACTACGGCGCGGCCAAGATGGGCATCGCAGGGTTCACGATCATCGCTTCGCTGGAGCTGAGCCGCTACGGCGTCACGGTCAACGCTGTTGCACCTGCCGCGCTCACCCGCCTCACCGAGGACCTCGGGATGGGTCAGGCGAGCGACGAGATGAAGGAGATGATGTCGCCGCGCT
>JAFASB010000162.1 GCA_019244985.1 Acidimicrobiia bacterium
ACGACGCCGTCAAGTTCTACACGGACACCCTCGGCTTCGCGCTGAGCGCCGACGTCCCCTTCGGCGAGGGAAGCCGGTGGGTCGAGGTCACCCCGCCGGGCGGCGGTGCCTCCCTCGCACTGGCCCCGCCCCAGGGCGACTACACCCCGGGGCGCACGACCGGAATCTCGATCCAGTCGTCGGACCCTCGCGCTGACCACGCCGAGCTGCAGAAGAACGGCGTCGACGTCGACGCCGAGCTCTGGGGCGGCGACGGCACCGTCCCCCTCGGCTTCTTCTTCCGCGACAACAGCGGCAACCAGCTGATGATCGTCGAGGCGCGCCCGGCCGCCTCCTAACCCCTCACTCCTTCGTTCTCGGGGTGGATAACCGGCTATACGGCTATACGGCCGTTATCCACCCCGAGAACGGGAGCGTTACAGCCGGAGCAGGGTGGCGTGCCTGGCGAAGCTGATGACGGCTTCGGGCAGGAAGCCCACGACGAGGGTGAAGCCCGCGGCGATCGCCAACGAGAGCCCGGCACCGAAGGGGATCGGGATGGCCGGCGCCGCGGCCGGTGCCTCCTCGCCCTCCTCGGACGGCGTGGACATGTACATGACAATGATCAGCCGCAGATAGAAGAAGGCGGCGATGACGGCAGCCACCATCGCCAGGATCGCCAGCGCGTAGTCGCCGCCCTCGACGGCGGCCGAGATCACGTAGAACTTGGCGAGGAACCCCGACGTGAGCGGGACACCGGTCTGCGCCAATAAGAGGATGGTGAAGACGAGCGCCAGCACCGGTCTTCGGGTCGACAGCCCGCGGAAGGACTCGAGGCTGTGCTCCTCGTCGCCCCGACCCGACACGAGCGTCACGATGGCGAAGCTCCCGATGATCATGAACGCGTAAGCGAACAGATAGAACAGCGACCCGGCGACGCCCCGAGCGGTCGCCGTCTCGAGGCCCACGAGGACGTAGCCGGCGTGGGCGATCGACGAATAGGCGAGCATGCGTTTGACGTCGGTCTGCACGACGGCGAGCACGGATCCGACGACAAGGGACAGCGCGGCGAGAGCCCAGATGATCGGCTGCCAGTCCAGGCGGTACAGGGCGAACGTCGAGACGAAGATCCGCAGGAGGGCGGCGAAGCCGGCGGCCTTGGCGGCCGCGGCCATGAAGGCGGTGGCCGGCGTCGGCGAGCCTTCGTACACGTCGGGCGTCCACATGTGGAACGGCACGGCCGCGACCTTGAAGCCCAGCCCGACGATGAGCAGGGCGAAGCCGGCCAGCAACAGGCCGTTGGTGAGCGAGTTGATGCGCAGGAACTCGGCGATGACGCCGAGGTTCGTGGAGCCCGTCGACCCGTAGACGAGGGCGATGCCGTAGAGGAAGAACGCCGACGAGAACGCCCCCAGCACGAAGTACTTGATGGCCGCCTCCTGCGACCCCTCCCGACGTTGCTGGAACCCGGCGAGCGTGTACAGGGCGATCGACAGGACCTCGAGCCCGAGGAACACGACGATGAGATCGTTCGCCGACGCCATGAGCATGCCGCCCGACGCCGAGAACAGCATCAGCACGTAGTACTCGGCGCCGTCGAGATTCTCGCGTCTGAGGTAGGCGTCGGCGAGCAGGGCGGCCATCACGACGACGCTGATGATCACCACGTAGATGAAGATGCTGAAGCCGTCAATGACGATGGCGTCGGCGATGGCGGTCCGCGCCCCACCGTGGTGCACCTGGTGCCACAGATGGAACGTGGGCCACAGGGCGATGAGGGCGATGGCGACGGTCGCCGCCGACCAGAGCCCCCGCGGGGCGCGGCGCCGGAGGAAGACCCCGGCGATCAGCATGAGCAGCCCGCCGGCGAAGAAGATGCCTTCGGGCGCGATTGTCGCCCAGTCGACGTGGGGCAACTGCAGGCCCTGCTGGCCCTGCGGCAGCTGACTGAGGTGGCCTGCGGCAGCGAGCGCGGCCGCGATCACGGCTGCTTCCCTTCGGCAGCCCCGGCCGGCGGCTGGTGGGTGCCGCTGCGCTCGTCGACCCGCGTCACCAGGGCCTTCACCGACGGGCCCATGCGGTCGAGGACGGGCTTGGGATACACGCCGAGGAAGACGATGAGGGCCAGGATCGGCGCCAGCACCGCGCCTTCCTTCCAGCGCAGCTCGCGGAACTTGAGGTTGTCGCCCTCGGGCACGCCGTGGAACACCCGCTGGTACGCCCACAAGAGGTAGACGGCGGCGAGGATCACACCAGTCGCGGCGACGACCGCCCACCACCGGCGGCTGATGAATGTACCGATCAGGATGAGGAACTCACCGACGAAACCGTTGAGGCCCGGGAGCCCCACCGACGACAGCATCACCAGCATGAACACACCGGCGAAGATCGGCGCGACCTTCTGGAGCCCGCCGAAGTCGGCGATCTGTCGTGTGTGCCGCCGCTCGTAGATCATGCCGACGAGAAGGAACAGGGCTCCGGTCGACAGTCCGTGGTTGATCATCTGCAGCAGTCCGCCCTGCACGCCCTGGGTCGTCAGGGCGAACGTGCCGAGGATGATGAAGCCCAAGTGGGCCACCGATGAATAGGCGATCAACCGTTTGAGGTCCTTCTGCACCGCAGCGACGATCGCCCCGTAGGTGATGCCGATCACCCCCAGGGTCAACAGCAGCGGCGCCAGGTCGTGGGCGACCTTCGGAAACAGGTAGAGGCCGAAGCGCAGGAACCCGTAGGTACCGAGCTTCAGCAGGACGCCCGCCAGGATCACCGAACCAGCGGTCGGCGCCTCAGTGTGCGCGTCGGGCAGCCACGTGTGCAGCGGGAAGATCGGCACCTTGATGGCGAAGGAGATGGCGAAGGCGGCGAACAGCCACTTGGCCGTCGACTCGCCGAAGGACTGATCGCGGGCCAGCGTCTGGAGGTCGAACGTCAGGTGGTGCGTATGGCTGGCGTGCAGGAACACCAGGGCGAGGATCCCGACCAGCATCAGCGCCGAGCCGGTCATCGTGTAGATGAAGAACTTGAGCGCCGCGTACACCCTGCCCTCGTAGCCCCAACCCCCGATCAGGAAGTACATGGGGACGAGGACGAGCTCCCAGAACACGAAGAACACGAACAGGTCGAGGGCGAGGAACACGCCGAGGCAGCCGGCCTCGAGCACGAGCATCCACGCCGTGTACGCCTTCACGTCGTGGTGCGGGTCGGCGCCCGCCAACGCGAACGGGAACAGGACCGCGGTCAGCACGACGAGGAACAGGGAGATGCCGTCGATACCGAGATTCCAGGAGATCCCCCACTCCTTGATCCACACGTGGTGGGAGACGAACTGGAAGCCGGCCGTGC
>JAFASB010000225.1 GCA_019244985.1 Acidimicrobiia bacterium
CTGTTCGACTACGCCGTCTACGACGCCATGCGCTCCGGCTTCGACGACGCCGTGTTCGTCGTGTCCGAGGCCAGCCGCCCGGCCGTCGAGGAACACGTCAGCGGCGGCCTGGCGCGCCGGGTCGACGTCCGTTACGCCCTCCAGGACGCAGGCGACAGAGCAAAGCCGTGGGGCACAGGCCACGCCGTGCTCACTGCGTGCGCCGAAGTGGGCGGCCCGTTCGGCGTCATCAACGCCGACGACTTCTACCGCCGGCGGTCCTTCGAATTGCTGGGAGACGCGCTGGGGACCGGCGACGACCACGTCAACGTGGCCTTCACCCTCCGCGAGACCCTTTCGTCGCACGGCGGGGTGTCGCGGGGCTTGTGCATTGTCGACGGCGAGTACCTCACCGCAATCCAGGAGCTGCACAACGTGCGCCAGGAGAACGGGACGGTTCTCAACGACGAGGACGTCGACCTCACGGGTGACGAGCCGGTGTCGATGAACCTCTGGGGCTTCCGGCCATCGTTCTGCGAGGTGCTCTCCGCCGAGTTCGACCGCTTTCGCGAGCGGGTGGGAGCCGACGACCAGAAGTCGGAGTTCCTCATCGGCGACGCCGTGGACGCCCTGCCCGAGCATGGCAGCGCCCGAGTACGCGTGGTGCGTACACCCGAGCACTTCCTGGGCGTCACCTACAAGGACGACGTCGAGGGCGTACGGGCCGAGCTGGCGAGGCTCGTCGACGAGGGCGAATACCCGTCACCCCTCTGGGGTGACTGAGCACGAAGGAAATGGCTGAGCGGCGCACCGCTCTGCCGACGGGCCTGGCTACCCGCCTGGTCAATCGGCCGCGGGACGAGTGTTGCGGTCGAGTACCGCGATGTCGGCCAGCTGGCGCTCGAGCCATTTGCTGAGGTCATTCTCGCGGACGACGGCCACGCACTGGCCGCGACGGGCGCGCTTCTCCTCGGGCGCCATCGTCAACGCTGCGTAGAGCTTCTCGGCCTGGTCGCTGATGTCGAAGGGGTTGACGTCGAGGGCGAACGCACCCAGCTCGTCGTGGACACCCGTGTTCTCGGACAGCACCAGGACGCCGTTTCGCTCGTTGACCAGCACGCCCTCCTTGGCGACCAGGTTCATGCCGTCGTAGATCGAGTTCACGAGGAGGACGTCGAACTGCTTGTAGGCGGCGAGGGCCTGGAAGAAGTCATCGTCGAGCTGAAGGTCGATCGGCTGCCACTCAGTCGTGCCGTGCTTGAGGTTGATGTCGGCTACCAGTCGCTTGATCTGGTCGACGTACTCCACGTATTCGGGCACGTCCTGACGGCTCGGTTGGAGGTGCGCAAGAAACGTGACCTCGCCGAGCAGCTCCGGGTGTTCCTGTAGGAGCGCATCGAAGGCCTTGAAGCCGCGCAGGATGTTCTTCGAGAGGTCGGTGCGGTCGACGCGAACGATGAGGTGCTCGCGCCGACGGGCCTCGAGCTGCGTCTCCTGGGCCCGCACCTCGGGGCTCGACGCCAGTCGCTCGAGGTCGGCGACGTCGATGGAGATCGGATACCAGCGCACCGCGACCTGCCGGCCGTCGATCAGCACGCACATGTTGCGGAAGCTGACCTCGAGATCGAGCAGCTCCTGGCACGTCAGCAGGAAGTTTCGGGCCGAGCGCTCGGTGTGGAACGCGATCAGGTCGTTGCCGAGGGCGCCTTCGAGGATCATCGACCGCATCTCCGTCGGGAGCACCCGCCAGGCATCGGGTTGCGGCCACGGGATGTGGATGAAGTGCTGGAGGATCGCTCCCGGACAGCGCTTCCGCACCATCGCGGGCAGTAGATAGAAGTGGTAGTCGTGCATCATCACGACGGCGTCGTTGCCGAGCCGCGCGACCTCGTCGGCGACGGCGTCGGCGAACTGTTCGTTCACGGTCACGTATCCGTGGACAAACGCATCCTTTTCGTGGAGACCGATGTCGGGCGCGTTGCTCAGGTCCCAGAGATAGTGCTGGATGAACCACAAGATCGGGTTGGCGATGATGGCGTAGAAGCGGTGGTGGGCCTCGGGGTCGTTCTCGACGAAGCGCACGTGGAAGCTCCCGCCGTCGCGTTCGGCAGTGAACGCCTGCCCATCGTGTTCGGCGGCGACGGCCTTGTCGTCGTCGGCGATAGCGGCCGCGACCCACACCACGTCGGGGCGATCGACGGCCAGTCCCGACAGCGCCGTGACCAGACCACCGCCGCCACGGCCCGCGTACCGGCGGCCGTCGTCATCCAGCCGGTACTCGACCGGGCCTCGGTGGGACACGAGCACAAGCGGTCGAGTCATCTGCCCCATCTGTTTACCCGCTGCGTTGGCAAACAATGGCATGGGTAGGCGCCCGTTGTGTCGCCGTTGCTGCTTCCCTCGTCTTCCCGAAGGTGGTCGATCTCACGGGCGGCCACGCGACCTACGACGAGTCGATCTGCGCGAGCAGCCGGACTGGACCTACACCACCGCTTAGGGCAGCGCCGGCAGCGCCTGGCCGCCGGGCCAGCCGGTCGCCCGCTTCGTGACCTGGTCGCACGCCTCGACGAGGGCGGGGACGAACGAGCCGGGGGAGCGGGCGACGACCATGTGGTCTCCCTCGACGGGGAAGAGGACAGCCGAGGGGATACTGCGGGCCATCTTCAGCTGACGTCGGAGGGGGACGAGCTCGTCGTGGGTGGTTGCCACCACGCCCACAGGGACATCGACCCCCTCGATCCAGTCGTGGGAGCTGAAGCGGCCGATGGCCTCCGCGGCCTGCAGCACACTGCGCAGGTCGTGCCCCGAGAGCTCCTGCAGCGCCCATCCCCGGAGGGATGCCGGCATGCGTCCGGCGAGCAACGACGTTCCCGCGTGCCACCCGCGTCCCGATCCCGTGGCGATGCCGGGAACGGCGAGTCCGACGCCGAGCAGACCGAGGCCGGCGAAGCGCACGCGGTCGACCACGCCGCCGCGGAAGTTGCGGCTGGTGGCGCACAGCACGAGGCCGTCGACACGATCCCGGTGGCGCCACCACACCAGCTGGGCGATGGGCCCGCCCATCGAGTAGCCGACGGCGAGGAAGCGGTCGATGCCCAGGACATCGGTGAGGGCGGCGACGTCGTCCGCGCAGTCGGCCAGCCGGAACCGCTTGGCGCGAATCCCGCGGCCGTACCCGCGGTGGTCGAGGGCGACGACCCGGTAGTGCGCGCTCAGCGGCCGGAACGAGGCGAACCAGTTCAGGCCTGCGGTGGCTCCCAGACCGTGCAGCAGAACCACGGTCGGAGCCCCGGGCGGGCCGTCGAGCTCGCGGACGAATGTGCGCCCGCGTCCGGGGAGTTCGACGTACCGGCCTTGGGGTACGTACCAGCCATGGCGCATCGGCGCCTCTTCCCACGCAGGACCGACGCCGTTTTCCACAGATTGTGACTACCACGTCAGACACCGGTTCAACCGCATCCCCCGCCTCGCTACTGTCGCCTTACCGATGAACATTTGGCCGGGACAGCCGTATCCGCTCGGCGCCACCTACGACGGGACCGGCACCAACTTCTCGGTGTACTCGTTCGTCGCCGACGCGGTGGAGCTGTGTCTGTTCGACGACGAGGGCGCCGAGACGCGCGTCGAACTGCCCGAGCAGACGGCCCACTGCTTCCACGGCTACGTGCCCAACGTGGGTCCCGGCCAGAGGTACGGGTTCAGGGTGCAGGGGCCATGGGCGCCCCACGAAGGTCATCGGTGCAACCCCAGCAAGCTCCTGCTCGACCCCTATGCCAAGGCCGTCGAGGGTGGCGTCACCTGGTCGCCCGCCGTGTACCCGTACAAGATCGGGGACCCAGGTGAGGACCTGACGATGAGCGAGGACGACAGCGCGCCGTACATGCCGCGCTCGGTCGTCACCAATCCCTACTTCGACTGGTCCGACGACCGCCGCCCCCGGGTGTCGTGGCACGACACCGTCATCTACGAGGCGCACGTGAAGGGCATCAGCGCCCGGAACCCCGACGTCCCGCCCGAGCAACGGGGCACGTACGCGGCGCTGTGGTCGGCGCCGATCGTCGAGCACCTCAAGCGTCTTGGCGTCACCGCGGTCGAGGTGATGCCTGTGCACCAGTTCATCCACGACGAGCGCCTCGTCCGCCTCGGGCTGCGGAACTACTGGGGTTACAACTCGATCGGCTATCTGGCGCCGCACAACGAGTACAGCAGCACTGGCGAGCGTGGCGAGCAGGTCCAAGAGTTCAAGCAGATGGTCAAGCAGCTGCACGCGGCCGACATCGAGGTGATCCTCGACGTCGTCTACAACCACACCGCCGAGGGCAACCAGATGGGCCCGGTGCTCTCGTTCAAGGGCTTCGACAACGAGTCCTATTACCGGCTGTCGACCGACGATCCCCGGTACTACGTCGACTACACCGGCACCGGCAACAGCCTGAACATGCGCAACCCATACGTCCTGCAGCTGATCATGGACAGCCTGCGGTACTGGGTCACCGAGATGCACGTCGACGGCTTTCGCTTCGACCTGGCTGCCACCCTTGCGCGCGAGCTACATGATGTCGACCGGCTGTCTGCGTTCTTCGACATCATCCAGCAGGACCCGGTGATCAGGGACGCGAAGCTGATCGCCGAGCCGTGGGACGTCGGTGAAGGTGGCTACCAGGTGGGCAACTTTCCGCCGCTGTGGTCCGAGTGGAACGGCAAGTTCCGAGACACGGCCCGGGACTTCTGGCGGGCCA
>JAFASB010000201.1 GCA_019244985.1 Acidimicrobiia bacterium
ACGAACTTCGACGCGTTGAGCAGCTTGATGGCGAGGCGGCGCCCGATCTTGAACTGGTTGCGGTCCATCTCCAGATCGCGGCCGGGCCGGGCGCCGCACGCCCAGTAGCGGACGGCGTCGGCACCGTGGCTGTCGATGACGGCGAACGGGTCGTCGGGCGAGTTGCCCGCCGACTTCGAGAGCTTCTTCCGGTCGGGATCCCGCACGAACCCGGAGATGGCGACGTCGGAGAACGGGAGCTTCTGGAACTCCAGCTCGGCGCGTGTGACCGTGTAGAAGAGCCAGGTGCGGATGATCTCGTGGGCCTGGGGGCGCAGGTCCATCGGGAACACGCGCTCGAAGAGGTCGGGGTCGCGTTCCCAGCCCGACACGAACTCGGGGCTCATCGACGACGACGCCCACGTGTCCATGACGTCGGGATCGCCGACGAAGCCGCCGGGCTGGCCGCGCTGGTCCTCGGTGTAGCCGTCGGGGACGTCGTTGGACGGGTCGACCGGGAGGCTCGCTTCCCGTGCGGGTATCGGCGAGCTCCAGTCGACCTCGCCCTCGTCGTCGAGCGGGTACCAGACCGGGAAGGGGACGCCGAAGAAGCGCTGGCGGGTGATGTTCCAGTCGCCGGTAAGCCCCTCGACCCAGTTCTGGTAGCGGATCTTCATGAAGTCGGGGTGCCAGTGCAGCTCCTCGCCGTGGCGCAGCAGCGCGTCCTTTGGCGGGAAGCGAATGAACCACTGGCGGTTGGTGACGATCTCCAGGGGCCGGGTGCCGTTCTCCCAGAACTTCACTGGATGAGTGATCGCCCGAGGCTCGCCGACGAGGTCGCCGGACTCGTCGAGCAGCTCGACGATGCGCTTCTGGGCCTGTGCCGACGTCTTGCCCTGCAGTTCCGCGTAGGCGGCTCGGGCCGCGCCGGGATCGGTCGACTGCCACTCGAGCTCGCCCCACTCGACCTCACGCAGGCGGCCGTCGTGGCCCATGACGTTGCGGACGGTGAGACCGAGCTCGCGCCACCACGTCACGTCGGTGGTGTCGCCGAACGTGCAGATCATGGCGATGCCCGAGCCCTTCTCCGGGTCGGCGAGCTCGTGGGCGAGGACGGGGACCTTGACGCCGAACAGCGGGGTGACGACCTCGGTGCCGAACAGCGGCTGGTACCGCTCGTCGTCGGGATGGGCCACGAGGGCTACGCAAGCTGGCACCAGCTCGGGTCGGGTCGTCTCGATCTGCACGTCGCCGCCGTCGGGCTTGTGGAAGCGGAGGCGATGGTAGGCGCCGGGGATCTCGCGGTCCTCGAGCTCGGCCTGGGCGATCGCCGAGCGGAAGTCGATGTCCCAGAGTGTGGGCGCCTCGACCCGATACACCTGCTCACGGCCGAGCAGGCGCAGGAACGCCAGCTGGGAGACCCGGGTGACGTCAGGGCCGATGGTCCGGTACAGGTACGACCAGTCGACGCTCAGGCTGATGCGGGTCCAGAGCTCGCGGTACTCCTTCTCGAGCTCGACGGTCAGGGCCGCGCACAGCTCGACGAAGTTGGGCCTCGAGACAGGGATCGGCTTCTTGGGCACCGGGTCGGGCGGCCGGAAGTCCGGGTCGTACTGCAGGCGCGTGTCGACGTAGACGCCGTAGTGGATCTGGGCCCGGCGTTCGACGTTTAGCCCGTTGTCGTCCCACCCCATCGGATAGAAGACGGCCTTGCCGCGCATCCGGTGGTAGCGGGCGACCGTGTCGGTGTGGGTGTAGGAGCACACGTGCCCGATGTGCAGGCGCCCGCTGACCGTCGGCGGTGGCGTGTCGATCGAATAGACGTCGCCGCGCTGGCGCGTCCGGTCGAAGTGGTAGGTGCCGTCGGCTTCCCACCGCTCGATCCATTTGTCTTCGAGCCCGTCGAGGCTCGGCTTCTCGGGGACTTGGGGACCCATGCTCGGGCGTTACGGTACCGGGATGCTCCGGCTCCACGACACGGCCGAAGGGCGGGTCGTCGACATCGAGCCGCGGGAACCCGGCAAGTTCTCGATGTATGTCTGCGGGCTCACCGTCTACGACGTTCCTCACATCGGACACGGACGGATGGCCCTCGTCTTCGACGTCCTCCGCCGGTACCTCGAATGGACCGGCCTCGA
>JAFASB010000110.1 GCA_019244985.1 Acidimicrobiia bacterium
GACGTGGCGACGCAGACGGCTGCGGAGATCGCACTCGTCGGCACGGCGCAGCCCGCGGCGTTGGTCGCCGTGAAGGCGTCGACGGGCGACGTGCTCGCCGTAGCGAACACGCCGGCCGACTCGACTTACGACCGCGCCCTTGCCGGCCGCTACCCGCCCGGCTCCTCGGCAAAGGTGGTCACCTCGGCGGCCCTGCTCGGGCGCGGCCTCACTGTCAACGACGTCGTGCCCTGCCCGCCGCGGGCGGTCGTCGGCGGCAAGCCGTTCACCAACTTCGAGGGTGAGGCGCCGGGGCCGGTGCCGTTCCTCACCGACTTCGCCAAGTCGTGCAACACGGCGTTCGTCAGCGTGTCCGGCCGCCTGACGTCGCAGGGCCTGGCGGATGAAGCCAAGAGCTTCGGGTTCGGAGCCAAGTGGACGCTGCCCCTCGCCGCCGATTCCGGTCAGTTCCCGGTGCCGGCCGACGCCGCCGAGCTCGCCGCCGCGTCGATCGGCCAGGGACGCGTGCTCGCCAGCCCCATGACGATGGCTCTGGTCGCAGCAGCCGCCGGCGGCGGCACGTGGCACCCGCCGACGCTCGTCACCAATCCGCCCCAGGCCGCAGCTGCGCCGCCGGCCGCCGTCGACACCAACATCGACAACGCCCTGCACCAGCTGATGCGCGCCGTTGTCACCTCGGGTACCGGCACCGCGGCCAACGTCGCCGGCGCGGGTGGCCCCGTCTACGGCAAGACGGGCACCGCCGAGTTCGGGCCCGGCAGTCCGCCGGCGACCCACGCATGGTTCATCGGCTTCCGCGGCGACGTCGCCTTCGCGGTGCTCGTCGAGGGCGGCGGCGTGGGCGGCCAGGTCGCGGCGCCCATCGCGGCCAAGTTCCTCAGGCAGCTCCCAAGCTGAGATCCTGACGAAATCTTCAGGTTCGACGGGCATACTCTCGACGGAGATGCCTGCTTCACGCCGTACTCGCAGGCTGCGCTGGCTGGCGCCGGTCGCCGTCGCCGCAGCCATTGCTCTCCTGGCCCTCGTGCCGACGTTGTCGTCGGCCGCGACGCCGGACCTGCCGGCCATCACCGCGCAGCAGCTGATCGCGAAGGTGAAGGAGTCGAACGTCCAGGCATTCTCCGGGACGTTCCAGCTGACCACCGACCTCGGCATCCCGAACATCTCGTCGCTGCAAGGCGCAGCGCAGCAGAGCACCGGCTTCAATCCTGTCGACCTGCTCAGCGGTACGCACACCGCGACGATCGCTGTCGACGGTCCCGATCGTCAGCGGCTGTCGATGCCGGGCTCTCTCAACGAGGTCGACGCCTTCCACGACGGGCAGAACGCCTGGCTGTGGCAGAGCGACGGGCACACGGTGACGCATTACACCCTCCCCGCCGACAAGCCGAATGCCGACGCGGGTACTGAACCGCCCCGGCCGACGCCGACGCCCGACGACCTGGCCAAGAAGCTGCTCGACCAGATCACGCCGTCGACCAACGTGTCGGTGACGACACCGGCCTACGTCGCCGACGAGCCCGTCTATGAGTTGGTGCTGGCCCCGCACTCGGCCGACTCGACCATCGACCACGCAGGCATCGCCGTCGACGCCAACAACGGCATGCCACTCGAGGTGACGGTCGTCCCCAAGGGCCAGACCAAGCCGGCGGTCGACCTCGGGTTCACGAAGATCGACTTCAGCAAGCCGGGAGGCTCGTTCTCGTTCACGCCGCCCGCCGGGTCGACGGTGACGACGAAGGACCTGACCAAGAAGGACACCGCCGCCGCCAGCACGCCCGCACCGGCGCAGCCTCTGTACGAGCGCCGTCACCACCGGCCTGACAGCAGGATGGAGCCAGCGTCCACCGGACTGCGCGACACCAAGATCGTCGGTGACGACTGGACGTCGGTGGTCATCGCCAGCGGCGTGCAGTTGCCCGTGCAGGGCTGGGGCCTCCGTGAGGCGAGCGTTCCCGTCAGCGGGGCGTGGGGCAGCGGCCGTCTGCTGCACACGGCGCTGGCCAACGTGCTGTTCCTCTCCGACGGTCGCGTCGCCGCTGGCTTCGTCAACGCCAGCGCCCTCGAGGCTGCCGTCGCCCACGGCTAGAACCGAGCCGTGACGGAACCGGCCCTGGCGATCGCGACCCAGGGGCTCACCAAGCGCTTCGGTGACATGGCCGCCGTCGACGGCATCGACCTC
>JAFASB010000155.1 GCA_019244985.1 Acidimicrobiia bacterium
CTTCGTCGTCGATCCCTGGGCGGTGCAGGAACGCATGCCGATCTGGATCGGCGGCAAGACCGCGCGTTCGCTGCGCCGTGCCGTCGAGCTGGCCGACGGCTGGGTGCCGTTCGCTCTCACCGGCGACCAGATCAGGGACATGCTCGCCAACGCGCGCCAGACCGACGCCTGGCAGCAGCGTGCGCAGGACATCGAAGTCGTGCTCCCACCGCCGCGCGCCGTCGACCCTCTCGGCGACCCCGATGGTGCGCGGAAGGCCCTGGATGAGCTCGCGGACCTGGGCACGACGATCGCCAACCTGACGTTCCGAACCAAGTCACCGCAGCACTACTGCGAGCAGCTGGCGGCCATGAAAGAGCTTCATCCCTGACGGTAACGTCAGGAAACGATGGAGCTCACGAACAAGACAACCGCGCTCGTCACCGGCGCCTCGTCGGGGATCGGCGCCGCGCTGGCGAGATCACTCGCCAAACGGGGCGTCACCGTCGGTCTCGCCGCCCGGCGCAAGGACCGCCTCGAGGAGGTGCTGGCCGACTGCGTTGCCGATGCGCCGGCCTCGCGGATCTGGACGGCGGACCTCGGCGACCTCGACGTCGCCGAGCGCGTGGCCCTCGAGGCGTGGGACGCCTTCGGCCACATCGACGTCCTCGTGAACAACGCAGGCATCCCGAAGCGCCGGCACGTCACCGAGCTCACGAACGACGAGGTCGAGGAAGTGATGCGCGTCAACTTCCTGTCGCCCGTGCGCATGATCCTCGCCCTGCTGCCGAAGATGCTCGAGCGCGGCGAGGGTTCGATCGTCAACGTGTCGAGCGTCGCCGGGCGACTCGGCAACCCGCGCGAGGCGGCGTATTGCGCGAGCAAGTTCGCGTTGAACGGGTGGAGCGAGACGATGAAGGTCGACCTGTTCGACACGCCCATCGAGATCAGGCTCATCAATCCCGGGGCCATCGACACCGAGATCTGGGACACACCCGGAGAGGACGCGCCGCTCTACGAAGGCGAGAAGGAACCGCCCGAGAGCATCGCCGAAGGCATCGTCGCCGCCATCGAAGGCGACACGTTCGAGCACTACATCCCCGACATGAAGCCGTTCGTCGACGCCAAGCAGGCCGACATCGACGGCTTCCTGGCCGGCGCCGCCGAGTGGGTCAGGAGCGTGGAGCGATGAAGGCCCTGGTCTTCGGCGTCGATCCTGGGTCGATCCCCGAGGTCGACCAGACCGGCGAATCCGACAACGCCCTCCTGAGGGGCCTGGCCTCGACACCGATGGACCTCATCGAGGTCGAGGACCCCAAGCCCATCGGTCCGGACTGGGTCGTGCTCCGCTCGCGGATGACCGGTATCTGCGGCTCGGACTCCAAGCAGGTGTTCATGGAGAACGCCGAGGACGAGATCGACAACGCCATGACGGCGCTGATCTCGTTCCCCCAGGTCCTCGGCCACGAGCTTGTGGCGACGGTCCAGGATGTCGGGCGGGACGCGGGCGTCGAGCCGGGCCAGCGCGTCGTCCTCAATCCCTGGCTTTCCTGCGGACCGCGCGGCATCGACCCCCAGTGTCCCGCCTGCCAGGCCGGCGACCTCAGCCTCTGCTGGAGCTTCACGGAGGGCCGCCTCTCCCCCGGCATTCACACCGGCAACGCCAAGGAAGCGACCGGCGGGTTCGCCGAGCTCGTCCCCGCCCACCGTTCGATGGTGATCCCGGTGCCCGACGCCATCGCCGACGAGGTCGCCGTGCTCGCCGACCCGTTCGCCGTGTCCCTGCATGCGGTGACGCGCACGCCTCCGCCGCCGGGCGGCAAGGCCGTCGTCTACGGCGCGGGCGCCCTCGGCACGACCACGACGGGCATCCTCCGGGCCCTGTATCCCGACGTCGAGGTGGCCACCATCGCCCGCTGGCCCGGGCAGGCCGCCATGGCCGAGAAGCTCGGCGCCACCGTGTTCGCGCCGGAGCCCCGCCTGGAGCTCGTCGAAGGGCTCGCCCAGTGGTCCGGCGGCTCGCTGCGTAAGCCGTGGCAGGGCCTCCCGTTCTGCCACCCCGGCCAGATCGACGTCGTCTACGACACGGTCGGCAAGCCCGAGACCCTCGAGGTCGGCATTCGCGTCCTCAGGGGCCGTGGGTCGCTCGTCGTCACCGGCGTCGGTGCGCCCGGCCGTTTCGAGTGGGCGCCGCTCTACTTCAAGGAGATCCGCGTCGTCGGGTCCAACGCCTTCGGGATCGAGGAGGTCGACGGCAGGCGACAACACGCCATCGCCCACTACCTCGATCTCGTGCAACAGGGACGCGTCGACATCACGGCGATGCTCACACACACCTTCCCGCTCGAAGAGTGGCGCGAGGCGTTCTCGACGATCGCCCGCCAGGGCGAGACGGGCGCCATCAAGGTCGCCTTCGACCAGCGCTAGGTAGGCACGGCCGGTGACTGATCGCCGGCCGCTCGGTGCCCACTACCGCCGACTGTGGACGGCGGCGGGGGTCTCCACCTTGGGCGACGGCGTGCGAGAGGCCGCCCTGCCACTGCTCGCGGCCAGCCTTACGCGCGACCCGGGGACCGTCGCGGCCGTCGCCTTCGCCGGGCGCCTGCCGTGGCTGCTGTTCAGTCTTGTGAGCGGCGCCCTTGTCGACCGGATGGACCGTCGACGCGTGATGTGGATGGTCGACAGCGGTCGAGCTGTTGTGATGACCGGGCTGGCCGCCGCCGTGCTGTTCGACGCCACGAGCATCCTGCTCCTGGTTGTCGTCGCCTTCGTGCTCGGGACCGGGGAGACGCTGTTCGACAACGCGGCCCAGTCGTTCCTGCCGTCGGTGGCGGAGCGTGACCAGCTCGAGGAAGCCAACAGCCGGTTGTTCGCGGCACAGATCACCTCGCAGGAGTTCGTCGGACCGCCGGTCGGCAGTCTCCTGTTCGCAGCGTCGATGGCGGCGCCGTTCTTCCTCGACGCCGGCTCGTTCGTCGTCGCCGTCGCGCTGGTGCTCGGCATCCGGACCGACCGTCGCGCCCCCCGTGCCACGGACGGCGTACGCACTCGGCTCTCGAGCGAGATCGGCGAGGGTCTGCGTTGGTTGTGGCGCCACCGCCTGCTCCGGACGCTGGCGCTCATGCTCGGCACCTGGAACCTGCTCACCACCGCGTCGGGTGCCGTCTTCGTGCTGTTCGCAACCGAGGACCTGCACGTGTCGACCGCCGGGTACGGCCTGCTGTTCAGCGCAGGCGCCGTTGGCAGCATCGCCGGCAGCGTGCTCGCCACGCGAATCATCCGCGGTGTCGGCCCGGGCCGTGCCCTCGTAGCCGCCACCATCATCAACGGCCTCGCCTATTTCGTTGTCGCCGTCACATCGAACGCCTACCTGGTCGGCGCCATGGGGGCCGTCGGCGGGCTGATCGGCGCAGTTTGGAACGTGATCACCGTCTCGCTACGCCAGGCGATCATCCCCGACGAGCTGCTCGGGCGGGTCAACAGCGTGTACCGCTTCGTCGGGTGGGGAATGATGCCTATGGGCGCCGCCCTCGGCGGCGTCGTCGCCAGCGCCTTGGGCTTGCGCGCCACCTATTGGATCGGTGGCGCCGTGCTCCTGGCGATGGCGTTGGTCACCTTCCGCAGCGTGAGCGACCGGGCCATCGCAGAGGCCAGGGCGGGGGCCGACCGCTGAGAACAAACCGATGTGGGCAACATCCCGATGTGAGGCACGTGAGTAACGCTGGGGCGTATTACGTAGAAGAAGTGGACGACGTCGCAGACGACCCCGTACTTGAGGCACTCGAGGGATTGGTGCGCGCCCTGCGGGAGAACGCGGCGCGGATCGACGCCACGATCGCCCGGGCCGAGCAGATCCGCGAACAGCGGCTGCAGGGGCTGACCTACCGGGAGATCGAGTCCGGCGAGCAACGTCCGTTGATCGTCGAGATGACGAGGGACAACCTGGCGGCGCTCGTGGAGGCGGGGAGCCGCCTGCGCCGGGCGGAGGCCCGCGCCCTCCACGCCGACGGCATGACGATGGACCAGATCGCCGAGCTGTTCGGGGTCACCCGCCAGCGGGTGTCGGCCCTCCTCCGCAAGGCGTCGTCCTCGGAGTAGGCGTCAGCCGCCCGCATCGAAGAGCACGTGCAGGGCCTGCGGCGAGCGGAACGGTAGGCCTTTGATCGCCGGCGGCGGGAACGCGGGGTCGAGCCCGGGATTCGGCAAACGGTCGAGCACCGCGTTGAGGCCGATGCGCAGCTCGAGACGGGCGAGGTGCATCCCGAGGCACTGATGAATGCCGGTGCCGAACGCCACGTGGGGCTTCGGCGGCCGGTGCGGGTCCCATTCGTCGGGGTCGTCGTAGTGGGCGTCGTCGCGGTTGGCTGACCCGACAAGTGCGAGGATGCCCGCTCCCTTGGGGATCGGACAGCCGTCGATTTCGGTGTCCTCGGTGGCCTCCCGATTCACCATCGTCACCGACGTCTCCCATCGCAGCGTCTCCTCGATGACCGCGGGGACGAGCGAGCGGTCAGCGGTGACCTCGGCGAGGGCATCGTCGTGGGTCAGCAGGGCGACAAGGGAGTTGCCGAACATGCGGAAGGTCGTCTCGGCACCCGCCGGGATCAGGAGGCGCAGGAAGCCGTACAGGTGGTCGTCATCGAGGGTGTGGCCGTCGACCTCGGCCGTCACCAGCTCGCTGAGGAGGTCGTCGGCGGGATCGGCGCGGCGCGCGGCGACGATCGGCTCGAGGTAGGCGGTGATGGCGTCCGACGCCGCCTTGCTGCGCTTCGGGTCGCGCGGCCCGAGGTTGATGTCGTCAGCCCAGATCTGGAACTGGTCGTAGTCGTCGAGCGGGACGCCGATGATGGCGGCGATGACCTGCACCGGAAAGCGCGCGGTGAGGTCGTGAACCAGGTCCGCCTTCCCCTTCGGTGCGATCTCGTCGAGCAACGCGTGCACCGACGGGGTGATCACATCGTCTGCCCACCGCTCGAGCGTCGATGCGCGGAAGGCTCGCGCCACCAGATTGCGGTAGGCGCGGTGCTGGTCGCGGTCCATGGCCAGGATCGTGCGGCCCATGTAGGGCCCCATGGTGTCGTCGTTGATGCGCGAGGAGAACGTGTCTCCGTCGCGCAGCACGTGCTCGACGTCGTCGCGCCGGTGGACGACGTAGAGGTCGTCACGGCCGGCACCCGCAGTGTGCTGCACGGGTTCGGTTCGCCGACCGTCCGCCCACATCGGGTACGGATCGTCGACGTCGTCGAGCGCGG
>JAFASB010000311.1 GCA_019244985.1 Acidimicrobiia bacterium
CATGACCCTGAGGGGAACCATGCCTTTCAGCGACGCCACCGAAAGCGGCCGGTCACTTGTGCGCGCCGCATTCGTCGTTTCGGTCCTGAGCATCGTATGGACGGTGCTCACGGGCTGCGCCGCCGTCGCTCTCGGTGTGATGAGCGGTTCGGTTGTACTCGTCGCCTTCGGCGCGGTCGGCGCACTCGACGCGCTGGGCTCAGCGGCGCTCGCGCACCACTTCCGGCACGGCCTTCGCCACGATGTCCTGTCGCAGGATCTGGAGCGGTTGGCACACCGCATCGTGACCATCGGTCTGGTCGTCGTCGGCGTCGCCGCGGTCTTCGGCGGCGTCCTTCGTCTTTGGCTTGGCGGAGCCAGGGCCTCGTCGGACGCGGGGACAGTCGTCGCCGGCAGTTCGGTTGTCGTCCTCATCGTGCTCGCCCGCCGCAAGGTCGTGCTGGCGAGGAAGGTCGGGAGTCCGGCGCTCCGAAGCGACGGCCACCTTTCGGCGGTCGGCGCGGCACAGGCGGCGGTGACGCTGGTTGGCACCTTGACCGCGCTCGTCGGCTGGCATGGGGCGGACCCCACAGCCGCAGTGGCGGTTGGAGCCGTCGCCTTCAGCGTGGGCGTACAGAGCTGGCGAGGGGAATCGACGCGCTAGCGCGCCAACCGCGCCGGGTCGATCCGCAACCCCGAGGCGAGCGCCAGCATGGCAACGCCCAATGCCAGGATCAACGCCAGTGCGAGCACGGTCAGCATCCAACCCTCGCGGTGCCGACCGCGGATGCTCTGCGACCACATCTCCCCATCCACACCAAGGGTGTCGGCTCGCGAACGGGCACGCCTGAACATTGGTGCCAGGATCAACGAGTGGATTATCGGCCGTACGAAGCCGACGACCTCCCTGGCGTCCTGAGACTCTGCGAGGCCGAAGAATGGCCGTCATTCCCAGCCGACCCGGCTCGTGCCCACCGAGCCCTAACGAATCCAGGCGTCACGTCATATGTCGCTGCTGATGACGACGACGCGATCGTCGGCTTCATCTACGTCCTCAGCGACGGAGAGGTCCAGGCCTACATCGCCTTGATGGCAGTGTCGGCCGAGCGGCGTCGTCATGGGATCGGAACGCGACTGATCGAGGAGGCGTTCGATGCGTGCGGCGCTGAGCGCGTCGATCTGCTCTCTGCCGCCGACGAGTTCTACGAACGACTCAACCATCAACGATGGGTCGGGTTCCGGCTTCACCCGCCGTTCGCTGCTCCATCGCCTGGAGAAGCAGGCGGAAGTACGGGATGACTCTGCCGGCCTTTGTCTCGTAACGAGGGACGCCGGGCCAGATGCTCGTCGCCGTCCGTTTCGCTCGATCGCGCTTCGGGTCCCCGCAACTCCTCGGCGCGAACTTGCACGCGCGAGCGTCGGATCCACACGGCGGCATCGCGGTCGGCCTGCAGGTTCAGCACCCAGTCGGGAACGATCGACGAGCCTCCAGCTCCACCGCCCACGAAATAGGCGCCTGCCTCCTCCCAGTACCCGAGCGGAGTGAAGCGACGCTTTCCCGTTCGCCTGCCAGTCATTTCGAGGACCAGGAGGTTCCCAGGGTTCATGACCGACGTGAGGCTGACTCCGAGGCGCCGGAGCTGGAACGCGTCGATGCGGTTGGTGAGCCTCCAGATGGGGCGAATTCGATCAGCCGCATTACGCCTCGCTGTCGGCATTACCGGAAACCGCTTTCGATGTCTCCCCGATGATGCACGAGCTCGTGGACGGTGTGGCGGCCAACCCAACTGAGCGGGCGGACCATCTCGACGGGCCAGTTGTAGATCACGGTGCGGGCGAGCTGTTCCTCGCCGAGGCCGTCGAAGACGTCTGCAAGGGCGCTCGCCGCGTCGAGGACCTGTTCGCGTACGACGACAGGGTCCTGCTCGTTGTAACGGAGCCGCGCCGGACGTGCGTCGCGCTGCATCGGCTCGAACGAAGGAGTGTCCTCAGCGAGCCCGCGAGCGACGCGCGCAAGCTGGACCCCCAGCACGTCGCGCACATGGCACGCGTATTCGAGCGGCGACCAGATGTCAGGTTCCGGGCGGGAGCGCACGCCGTCGCCTGACGACAGCGCGTCGATGAGCGCCTGCGCGTTCGAACGCAGCGCACTTCCGATGTCATCAGGCGGCACCGATTCGTACTCGAAGCCGCACTCGTCGCAGGACGTCACGGCGGGCAGCGATTAGGCGCGGCGCTCCTCGAGCACCGCTGTGTACTTGTCGAGGACGGCCAGGACGTCATCCCTCGGCGCGGACGGGAGGCCGAAGACGCACTCGGTGACGCCGACCTCGTCGTAGTGGTCGAGCTTGCCGGCGTCAGGGACAACGGCGACTGGGACGATTTCGAGCGTGGAAGGGTCGCGGCCGGCTTCCTCGACGCGAACCCGCAGCTCGGGCAGCGCCCCGCCGAGACCGCGGCCGCCGATCGGGATCCAGCCGTCGGCGTACTCGGCTATGTGGTTGAACAGCTTGGGACCGGCAGCACCGCCGATGAGGACGGGAACGGGCGACTGCACCGGCTTGGGCCACGACCACGACGGGGGCAGGTGGACGAACTCGCCGTCGAACGACGCGACCTCGTCCTCCCACAGACGCCGCATGGCGAGCACGTGCTCCCGGCCCATGTCGCGGCGACGGCGGTAGTCGACGCCGTGGTCCTCCATCTCGTCCTCGTTCCATCCCACGCCGATGCCGAGCGACAGGCGGCCGTCGGACACCTGGTCGAGGGAGGCGACGGCCTTGGCCGTGACGATCGGATCGCGCTGGGCCACCAACAGGATGCCCGTGCCCAGGCGCAGGCCGGGCGCCGCGACCGCGGCGGCGGTCAGGGCCACGAACGGGTCGTGGCAGCGTTTGTATTCCTCGGGCAACTCGCCGCCGTTTGGGTACGGCGAGCGCCGGCTGGTCGGGATGTGGGTGTGCTCGGGCACCCACATCGAGTCGAACCCCCGCTCCTGCAGTGCGACCGCCAGCTCGGCGGGCTGGATGGAAACGTCGGTGCAGAAGATGGTGACCCCGAAGCGCATGCCGTCAGCCTGCCTCGCCGGCCAGACGGGGGAGAAGTTCGGCGAATGCCGCCTCCTCCCGGCGGCGGGCGGCGACCACATGGTCGACGTGCGCAGCGACCATCAGACGCTTGATGGCCTGGACGGAATCGGGTGACAACGAGGCGATGTGCTCGGCGAGCTCGACGGTGCGATGCAGGACCTGGTCGACCGGGCACTGCTCGAGCGCCAGGCCGGACGCCACCACGTCTGCGGCCGTGAGCCACTCGCTCGTGAAGAGGACCTCGGCCGCTCGCTGCCAGCCCATCCGCATCGGGAACAGATACGTGCTGCCGGCCTCGGCGGGGACACCGAGCTCGGTGAACGGCACCTTGAACCGGGCCTCGTCGGCGACAACGACCAGGTCGCAGTGGGCGAGGATCGTGAATCCGAGGCCGACGGCGAAGCCATTGACAGCGGCGAGCAGCGGCTTGGGGAACGACTGCACCAGGTCGAGAAGGACAGGAAAGCCGGAGGCGCCGTCGGTCTCGGCGGTGCCCGAGGCGAACGCCTTCATCTCGTTGAGGTCCTGGCCTGCGGAGAAAGCGGTGCCGGTGCCCGTGAGAACGACGGCCCGTACGCCGCTGTCGTCCCGCGCCGACGACAGTGCCTCCGCTGTCGCGCGGTACATGGCGACGTTGAAGGCGTTCCGGGCTTCCGGCCGGTCGAACGTGACGATGCGGACGTGGCCGCGGTCGTCGACCCGAACCATGTCAGCCACCGGGCTCGAACGGGCCCTTGCCCATCTGCTCGCGCACGGTGACGACGGTGGGGTTGGTCAACGACCGCCGCTGCCAGTTGGCGCCGTCGACGACGAGGGTGTGGCCCGTGATGAAGCGGGCATACGGCGAGGCGAGGAAGGTCGCCGCCCAGCCGAGCTCCTGGCGCTGTCCCACTCGCATGGCCGGCTGGCAGACGTCCTTGTCGTGGGTGCGCTCGAGGTTCCCCTGGATGTCCGCGGTCATGTCCTCGTGAGGGAACAGCCCGGGCACGAGGCCGTTGACCTGGATCCCGTATGGCGCCCACTCGACGGCGAGTGTCTCGGTGAGGTTCTTGACGCCGGCCTTGGCTGCTGCCGAGTGGGCGAACCCGGGGCCGCCGGTCCACGCGTACGACGCGCCGACGTTGATGATCGAGCCGGGCTCCTCCGCGGCGAGGTGGCGGCGAGCGAACTCCCGGGAGCACAGAAAGGTGCCGTTGAGGGTGATGTCGACGACGGTGCGCCATGCATTGGGTGACATGTCTTCGGCGGGCACCGGGAAGTTGGCC
>JAFASB010000447.1 GCA_019244985.1 Acidimicrobiia bacterium
TATCAGCACGTTCGCGTCCACGGCCATGCCGACGCTGAGGATGAAGCCGGCCATGCCGCCGAGCGTCACGGTGAACCCGAACACCTTGAAGAGCGCGAGCACGATCCCGGCGTAGCAGATCAGGGCGAGGCTCGCCAGGGCTCCCGGCAGCCGGTAGAAGGCGATCATGAAGATGATCACGACGATCAGCCCGAGCAGGCCGGCCGCCAAACTCTGCTTCACCGACTCGGCGCCCAGGCTCGCCCCCACGTCGGTGGACTGGATGACGGTCAGCTTCACGGGCAGCGAGCCGGAGTTGAGCAGGGTCGCCAGGTCGGTCGCGGACTGCTGCGTGAAACCGGGCGTGCCGCCGCTGATGGTCGCCGTGCCGCCCGTGATCGGGTTCTGGATGTAGGGGTCGGTGACCAGCTTCCCGCCCTGGTCGAAGGGCTTGTAGAGCTGCGACGCCCGATCGTTCCAGTGCGCCACGTCATCCGGCGTGAGGTCCAGCCAGTTGGTGATGTGGCGCTGCGCGCAGTCCGTGGTCGGGCAGGCGTTGTAGGCGTCGTTGGTGAGCTGGCTGAAGATGGACTGCCCCTCGGAGTTGTAGGTCACGTTCACGACCCAGGTGTTGGTCCCGCTGGGGTCGAGCTGGGCGTTCGCCGAAGTGAGCATGTCGGCGCGCAGGTTGGTGATCTGGGGCTTGAAGCCGGGCCAGGGCGGAGCCGTCACGGAGGGGTCGGCGACCCACTTGGTCGTCACCAGCTGCGCCGTGCGGCCGATCACGTCCTGCGCCTTGGAGGCCGGGACGCCCGCCAGCTGGACCTCGATCCGGTCGTTGTTGCCCCCGGCAGGCTGCACGACGGGTTCGTTGACGCCGAGCGCGTTGATGCGCTTCTGGATGACGGCGATCGTCTTGGCCTGGACGTCGGAACGGCTCTGGCCGGGCGGGAAGTTGCTCATCTGCAGCTGCAGATCGGTACCCCCCTGGAGGTCTAGGCCCTTGTGGATGTAGAGCGGGAAGCCGAACAGGTTGGGCGGCAGCCCCGGCGCCGGGCCGGAGATCGGATAGTGGTTCGTCACCCGGTAGATGTAGCCGGCGCCGTCCGCGACCAGCGAGACGATCAGCAGGGCGATGACGATCAGCCGTACCGGCCAGCTCAGTACGAGGTGCAAAGCGCTAGGAGTTTACCCGGTTGATGTTTCGGGCCAAGCTCGCGGGGGTCGACACGGCAATACAACGCGGCCGCCCCTTCCGACGTGTCGGCCGCTCTCTCAGAACATCCGCTCCTGCTCCGGTGGGCGCGGCGGCGGCGGCATGCCGAGGTGCCGGTAGGCGAGCTCGGTCACGACGCGGCCCCTCGGCGTGCGGGCGAGCAGCCCGGACTGGATGAGGAACGGCTCGTGGACGTCCTCGATGGTCTCCGGCTCCTCCGCCAGCGACGTGGCGACGGTGTCGAGACCGACGGGGCCGCCCCTGAAGTTGACGATCAGGGTGCGCAGGAGGCGGCGGTCGAGCGGCTCCAATCCCAGCCCGTCCACCTCCAGCATCTCGAGCGCCCGCAGCGTCACCTCCAGCGTGGCGCGGCCGTCCGCGCGCACCTCCGCGTAGTCGCGCACCCGGCGCAGGAGCCGGTTCGCGATCCTCGGCGTGCCTCTGGAGCGCCTGGCCAGCTCGGCGGCGGCCTCCTCCTCGAGCGCGAGCTCGAGTATCCGGGCCGAGCGGCGCAAGATCCTCTCCAGCTCGGCCTCCGTGTAGAAGTCGAGGCGGTAGACGGCGCCGAAGCGGTCTCGCATGGGCCCGGAGAGCAGCCCCTGCCTGGTCGTGGCGCCCACGGCGGTGAACCTGGGGAGGCTGAGGCGGATGGAGGTGGCGCCGGCCCCCTTGCCGGCGACGTAGTCGAACTTGAAGTCCTCGAGGGCCGGGTATAGCGCCTCCTCGACGAGCTTGTTCAGCCGGTGCACCTCGTCCACGAAGAAGACGTCGCGGTCCTGCTGGTTCAGGAGCATGGAGGCCAGCGCCCCGGCGTGGTCGATGGCGGGGCCGCTCGTGGTCTTGATGGAGACCTCGAGCTCGTTGGCGATGATGTTCGCGAGGGTGGTCTTGCCCAGGCCGGGCGGCCCG
>JAFASB010000464.1 GCA_019244985.1 Acidimicrobiia bacterium
GAGCTTCGAGAAGGACACCTTCGGCGTCCACCCGAGCCGCTCACGGGCCTTGGTCGCGTCACCGGTGAGGATGTCGACCTCGGCGGGCCGCATGAAACGCTGATCGCTCTCGACGTACTTCTCCCAGCCGTCGATCCCCGCCGCAGCGAACGCCAACTCGAGCAGCTCGCGGATTGTGTGCGTCTCGCCGGTGGCGATCACGTAGTCGTCGGGCTCGTCCTGCTGCAGCATCAGCCACATCGCCTCGACGTAGTCGCCCGCGAACCCCCAGTCGCGCGCCGCGTCGAGGTTGCCGAGCGTGACCTTCTCCTGCAGGCCGAGCTTGATGCGGGCGACGCCGTTGGAGACCTTGCGGGTGACGAACTCGAGCCCACGTCTCGGAGACTCGTGGTTGAAGAGGATCCCGCTCGTGGCGTGGAGGCCGTAGGACTCGCGGTAGTTCACGGTCGTGTAGTGGCCGAAGACCTTGGCCGCGCCGTACGGCGAGCGGGGATGGAACGGGGTCTCCTCGTTCTGCGGGGTCTGGCGCACCTTGCCGAACATCTCCGACGACGACGCCTGATAGAAGCGGATGCCGTTGTTCTGGCTGCCGCCGACCACCCGGATCGCTTCGAGCATCCGCAGCACGCCGAGACCGGTGATGTCGGCGGTGAGCTCGGGCTGTCGGAAGGAGAGAGCGACAAAGCTGACCGCGCCCAGGTTGAAGACCTCGTCGGGCTGTACCTGTTCGACGACGGCAATCAACGACGAGAGGTCTTGCAGGTCGCCCTCGATGAGCTCGACCGCCGGGTTCTCGTCGCGCACGATCTGGCCGCGCGGATTGTTCTGGCCCCGGATCATGCCGAAGGTCTCGTAGCCCTTGGCGACCAGAAGCTCGGCGAGATAGCGGCCGTCCTGGCCGTCTACGCCTGTGACCAGCGCTCGGGGCATCGCCCGAACCTATCCGGCGGCTGTGGCGGCTCCGGAGAAGGCGCGGAAGGCGACGACCGACCAGGCGAGCATGCCCGCCGCCGGCGCCGCCTTCAGCGCGGGATCTCTGACTCGGGCGTGCGCGCCGAGGGCCAGGACGAAGTAGACGATGAGCGCGGCGGCAGTGAGCCGGCCGAGCGTGGGCCGCCGGAGCCCGAGATAGAGCCCCACGGCGGAGGCGCTCTTGACCACCGGAAACAGCAGCCGCATGTCTTCCGGAATGCCGAGGTGGTCGAGGTCGTCCTTGAGCCACTGGCTCGGTATGGCGTTGAAGATCGCGTCTCCGACCTGCACGGCAACCAGCCTGGTCACGAGCCACCGCTGACGACGCTCCACGGCCAGACCGTACGACGAGTCGCCCAGACCTCTCCAAGTCTCGAAACGGCGGCCGCGAACGGACGCAAACAGAGCGATCTCGCGGACCTGGAGAGGTCTTTAGGGCTGGGCGAGGAGCGAGCCGATCGTCCTCGCGCCTTGGGCGGCGCGGTCGACGTGGATGGCGTCGCCCTTGCTGATTGCGCCTTCTTCGGTGATGCGTAGATAGGCGCCCGGGCGCCCCGCGGCTTCGAAGCGGCTGGGAAATTCTTCGTCATCCATGCGCATGCCGAGCTTGTAGCAGGGCTTGCGTGGCTTGCTGACCTCGAACACCGCGGTCCCGACACGCCAACGGTCGCCGATGAACGATGCGGTCAGGTCGATGCCGGTGGTCGTGAGGTTCTCCCCGAACGTCGCCGGCGGGAGGGCCTTGCCGAGGGCTTCGGCCCACCACTCGTAGTCCTCGACCGAGTACGCGTACACCGCCTTGTCGGGACCGCCATGCACGCGGCGATCGGCCTGCCCGTCACCGGCGAGATTCACGCCCGCCACCTCGACGGGCCCGTCGACGGGCGTCTTCCAGATCCCGGACCGGACCTTGCGGCCCTGCCACTCGGTCGTCCGCGGCCGACCGACGTTGACCGACACCACGACCGGCTTCGACGACGCGCCTGCCACAGGCTCATTCTGGCGGTCGTGGGTGGGTCTATACGCCACCCACGACCGCCAAATGCTCGACTACGTCATCAGGTCGACCCAGCAGGGGGCGCCGAACTCATAGCTCAGACGCCGCGGCGGTCGCCCCAGAGAAGGATGTGCAGGCGGGGGCTCAAGTTCCAGCCCCGCTTGACGACGTCGTCGGCCAGCTCGGCCGACCGCTGCAGCAGCGTCGGCGCGCTGGCGCCCTCGGGCATGATCCACACGTCGGTCAGCCCGCATTCGTCGACGATGCCGTCGACCTCGTCCAGGTCCGACGGCTCGCACACGACGAACTTGAAGATCGCTCGCCTCGTCGCCTGGAAGGCGCGCAAGACATCGGGCTTGTACCGGCGCTCGAGTGGGTTCCCAGAGTTCGCCAGCTTCGGCGACACATTCCACTGGTCGACGAGGTCCGCGGCCATCGTCGGGGTGATCGTGCCTGCGGTCTCGATCTCGATGCGCATCCCCCGTCCCTTCAAGACACGGAGCAGCGATTCCAGCGCGCCCTGCTGTAGCAGCGGCTCTCCACCCGTGACGACGACCATGTCGACGTCCATGGCGTCGATAGCGCCCACAAGATCCTCGACCGCCATCTCGTGGAGCTCGGCGCTCTGGTCGAAGCGGTCCCACGCCCACGTCTGCGGCTCGTCACACCACACGCACGCTTGGTTGCAGCGCCCGAGCCGCACGAAGCCGCAGCGTTGTCCCGTCGACGGCCCCTCGCCCTGGAGCGTGGGCCCAAACCACTCGTTGACCACCAGGCTCATCGCAGCGCCGGGTCGCCAACACCGGCCTCGGCGAAGCCTTTGGCGCGCAACCGGCAGGCGTCGCACTCGCCGCATGGGCGTTCGCCGCCGAGGTAGCACGACCACGTCAACTGAAGTGGCGCGCCGACCTCGACGCCGAGGCGGACGATGTCGGCCTTGGAGAGGTCGATGAGCGGCGTGCGGATGTCGACGGGCCGGCCTTCGACGCCGCGCTTCAACGCCAGCGCGGCCGTTTGGCGGAACGACTCGATGAACTCGGGACGGCAGTCCGGGTAGCCGCTGTAGTCCAAAGCGTTCACGCCGAGGTAGACGGCGTCGGCATCGCGGGCCTCGGCCACGCCCATCGCCACCGAGAGGAAGATCAGGTTGCGCGCCGGCACGTACGTCACCGGGATGGCGTCCTCCTCGCCGCCGTCCACCGGCACGGCGAGCGACGCGTCGGTCAGCGCCGACCCGCCCCACTGGGACGCGTCGAGCTCGACGCACAGCCACTGGGCGCTGTAAAGACCGGCGACGGCGCTGGCTCGATCGATCTCGATGCGGTGCCGCTGCCCGTAGTCGAAGGTGAGCGCGACGAGCGGCTGCCCGTCCGCGGGCTCGCGCGCCGCCAGCGCCAGGCACACGGTGGAGTCGAGCCCACCGGAGAGGACGACGACGGCTATCGCCGCACCTCGACCATGCTGTCGGGCGTCTCCCAGAGGCGCACACGGGCGACCTCGAGGTCGGCCGCCTCGAGCCGCTTCCACACGTCGTGGGCGATCAGCTCGGCCGTCGGGTTCTCGAAGAAGTCGTTGAGGTACGTGTGGTCGTACCGGCCGACGACCTCACGGTCGACGACCGCCTCGACGTCGGCGAAATCGAGGACCATCCCGTCGTCGCCGACGGGTCCTTCGACGGTCACCTCGAGGCGGTACCCGTGGCCGTGGAGGTTCCGGCACTTGCCGGGGTGCCATGGCAGCTGGTGGGCGGCCTCGAAGGTGAAGGCCTTGGTGACGCTCGTCCGCACGCCCATCACGCTACGCCGGGCGCCGCCGGGAAGGACTCAGGTGCTGTGGCGGCGAAACCTACCCATCGGTAACAAGGGGGAGGGTTCGGTTCACATGCGCCTGCGCCGTCGCACGATCGTCGTCACGTTGGCCGCGCTCGCCGTGGGCGCAAGCGCTCTCGGCCCGGCGCTGGCATCGACACCGGTCGCCGATCCCACCGTCCCTGAAGCGCGCGATGTCGACCCCGTCGTCCTCACGGGCGCCTCGTTCCCGCAGTGGGCGGCGCCCGCCGAGATCACGGCCAAGGTGCCGTCGGTCGCCGGCGCCAACTGCACCAGCGGCGACAACACCTGCACCCACAACACCTACGAGCAGCCCGAGGTGGCGACCGGCGACAAGCTTGGCAAGGGCGTCGACGTCAACAAGCTCCTCGGCTACCGCTGGAACGGCCGAAAGTTCGAGCAGATCCCCTTCCAGGTCGACGAGGTAGCCACCCGCTACATCTCCAACAACGCCTCGACCTTCTCCTTCTACAGCGAGACCGACCAGCACCCGACCTACGTCTTCGACCAGGAGCGGTTCCGCTGGACGAAGTCCGATCCCGCAAACCCCTGCCACGCCATTCCCGACGGGCCCGTCTCGACGCCCGACCCCGTCCCGGGCCTCGACACCAACGACGAACTCTCGTTCATGTCGTCGGACGCCGGCCCCCAGGCTCCCGCCGATGCTGACGCGCCGAAGGGCATCGTCGGAACATCCCGCGTCGAGGTCCGCGACCCGCTCGTTCCCGGCAAGGTCTCCTACGTGTACGTGATGCTCGCCGGCAACGACAAGCATGCGCCGACGCCCGCGTTCAACGCCAGCAACGGCTACGTCCGCTACCTCCCCGATGCCGACAGCGACACGTTCCTCTACTCGCAGTCGGCCTACAGCTCCTACGGCAACGCGGCGAAGGGTCCGTACTTCGACCCGGCGACCAACACCTGCGTCACCGATCCGGCGAAGTGGAAGCAGCACCGGCCCAAGGACACGGCGTGGATCAA
>JAFASB010000025.1 GCA_019244985.1 Acidimicrobiia bacterium
GCTGAGACATGGCCGTCTGGGCGAAGGTCGCGACCGCGGGCGGCACCGTGCCGAGCTTGCCGGCCTGCGCGGCCTGGAGGGCCGCCTGGTAGGTGCCGACGGCGAGATTCTCCAAGCTGGCGGCCATCGCCGCGATCTGCACGTCGCCAGTGAGCTGGCCGCCGGCGGCGGTGCTGGCTGACGACGCGGAGGTCGACTTGCTGCTGCCTTTGCTGCAGGCGGCGAGGACGACGGCACCCAACGCCGCGCCCCCGGTGCCGAGGAGGAAGCCGCGTCGGCTGGTCGTCGTTCCGGCGAGCTGCCCGGCGCCGGCGCGGGCGGCGTGGTTCAGCTCGGCCCACTCCGACACGTGCTCTTCCATCGCCGGCATGGCGACGTCGTGGTGGAGCTCGTCGAGCTCGGTGGTCATGCGATGCAGTTCTGCTTCGGAGATCTGCATCGGTTCCTTCCGTCGTCTGAGGTTCACTTGACTGCCCCTTCGTCAGCGGGTCGGGCCTGGTCGGTCTTGAGGAAGCTGTCGGGGAAGCCGACGGCTCCCGCTGCGCCCGGCAGGGCGGCGGCGTTGGGCGGCAGCGCGATCAGCTCGGGATGTCCACCCGCAACCAGCGCTTTGACCGCGCTGAGGATGGCCGCGTGCTGCGCCTCGACGCCCATGATGGAGGCGTTCACCTTGCGTGCGTTGACGTCGGAAAGGGCGACGACGTTGGCGTTGTAGGTCTCCGCTGCGCCCATCTCCAGCTTCAAGGCCAAGTCGACCACCGGGCCCGGTCCCGTCAGCGTCGGCTTGGCCTTGTTCACCACGTCCAACAGAACGGGGTCGGGGTTGGTCTGGGCCTTGCCGCCGAGCTGGGTCGACGCCGCATTGAACGCCTTCGCGTGCTCGCTGTGCTGGCTCATCGTCTTCTGGGCGAAGGCCTTGACGACCGGGTTTGCCGAGCTACCGCCGATGAACGGCAGGGTCAAGGCGACGCCGTACGTGGCGACGGCGAGATTCTCGATGGACGCGGCCGTCTGCAGGATCTGGACGTCCATGGCTTGGTCGGCGAACGCCGGGGCGTCGAACAGCTTCAACAGGGCGGCGCCGAAACCGGCGGCGGCAAGCGCTCCCGTTCCGAGCTTCGAGCGAATGGCGTCGCCTCGGTCCCGGTTGAATTCGGCGATCTCGTCGCGGTCGATGCCGCCATGGGCGCGGCGCTCCTGGCCCTGTTCGACGAGCTCGGCCAGCGGCTCCCGACTGGCCCGCATGGCATCGGCCTGCAGGTCCTGGGACTCCTCGACCAGCTCGCTGAGAGCCCCTTCGTCATAGGTCACTCCCGCACCTCCTCCTCTGGGGCCTTGCTTCAGGCTCGCGGCGGCCCCTCGCTGTCCGCGTCCCGTCGTTGTTTCGCCCTCTTCGGAGCCGGCAAGCGCGACGGATGCCGGCTAACCCGCATTTCTCGAGACACGGCGCGACGTCGAACTGCGGTCAGGCGGCGTCGTAGGTGCGCAGGGCGCGATCGACCAACCCGAGACCATTCAGACCGGGCAGCCGATCGATGCGTCGGTCGATCCGCTGCGCGGCGGGACGGCCCTCGTCCGCAAAGAGGTAGCGGATGAGGAACCGGACCTCGCGATCGGGCATCACGCCGGCGCCGACGGGAGTCCAAAGCTTGTTCAGCGCGAAGCGTGTCAGGCGTTGCGCGGCCCGGCTCGTCGCCAGGCGTCGTGTGGCCTGTGAGGAATAGAAGTCGATATGGCGACCCTCTTGGCGCATGATCCGGCGCAAGAGCTCGCTGAGAACGGGATGCTTCGCCTTCGCACCGAGCCGCGCGTAGCCGGCCTGGGTGCTCCACTCGTTGATGGCACCCCACGTCATGTGCACGGCCACGAAGTCCGGGGCGACTGCAGATGCCAGCCACATGAGCAACGGCTCAGCCCGGTCCTTACGCCCGAGCGAGCGTCGCATCGGGGCCACGCGGTCCATCCCGGCCACCTCACCGTGGGCGCGCAGAACCCTCGCGATCGCCTCCCCGTGCCAGAACTCCTCGAAGTTCCACAGCGTGAGGAACGTCGTGATCTCAGGGTCCCGGTGGGCCCGCGTCACGAGGAGGTCACGGAGGTAGCAGACCGTGTGGTTCTCGACGTCGTGCATGTAGCGCAGGCAGCGCAACGCCCCTTGGTCGAGCGGTTGGTCACGGAATGCCTCGTAGTCGAGGTCGTCGACAGCGACCGGTTGGACGCGCCCGACGTAGTCGGCGAGATCGAAGCCCATACCGGAGTGTTCGATGCAGCTCGCACACCCGGATGCCACCGAGGCTCAGCGGTTTCGACGCACCGCGGCGCCTCCACCGTGACGGATTACGCATGCACCGTTGCGGGTAGGCCCAGCGACAAGCCGGCGTTCGCAACGGAGAACGCGGCAAGGAGGACAGCGAGCGTGACAACACGTGAGTTCAGCGCGGTCGAGCCGCGCCAGAGAGACAGGTCGACAGCCGCGCAGGCTGCTGAAGAAGCGGCCGAAGTCGCCTCTGCTGCAACCGACGCCGCGGGTCAGGTGGTCCAGGAGACCGGTGAGCAGCTCCGGCAGGTGGGCGACGCCGTGCGTGAGCAGGTCAGCGAGATCACCGATGAGGTGGCGACCCAGGGGCGACGCGTCGTCGACGACGCCAAGGCGACTCTGCATCAGCAGGCCCAGACCGAGACCGAGCGCATCGCCGATGCGCTACGCAAGGTCGGTGACCAGCTGACGGGGATGCTGTCGGGCCAGGCGCCCGAGGACGGCCCGGTGCGCGAGTACGTCGAGCAGGCCTCGGCCAAGGTCAACGAATTTGCTGGGCGCCTCCAGCAGCGCGGCTTCGACGGCGTGGTCTCCGACGCCGAACGATTCGCGCGCCGCCGCCCCGGCGTCTTCCTGCTCGGTGCCGCAGCAGCGGGAGCGTTGGTCGGCCGCATGCTGCGCGGTGTGAAGGCGGACAAGCAGGACGACGGCACGTCGCAGTCGATGGGAGCGGGGGACGGGTCCACCGCCGAGTTCGACATGCGTACGGGGCCGACCGCCCAGTCGCCGATCCCGGGCCCGTCGGTCGTGACGCCGCCAGCGCCGCCAATCATGCCGTCGATGCCGCGTACGCCAGGAGCGCGCTGATGACCGCCCCGCAGCGAGCCGCACCCGGTAGTGACGGCGCCACGGCCGCCGAGCCCAGCCTCGGCGAGCTCATCGGCGCGATGACCAACGACCTGAGCCTGCTCGTCCGCAAGGAGATGGAGCTGGCCAAGGTCGAGATCAAGGAAGAGGTGACCCAGGCGGGGAAGGCCGCGGGTGCCTTCGGCGGTACAGCGGTGGCTGGCTACATGGCCCTGCTGTTCCTGTCGTTCGCCCTCGCCCTCGGTCTGGCCGCCCTGATGCCCGACGGACTGGCGTTCCTGATCGTCGGCGTGCTCTACGGGGCCGCCGCCGGCGCGCTGTTCCTGCAAGCGCGTGAGCGCGCCAAGAACATCGACCCTGTCCCCCAGCAGACGGTGGACACCCTCAAGGAGGACGTGGCGTGGGCCAAAGCGCAGACCAGATAAGACGAGAGATCGAAGCGACGAGGGACAACCTCGGCAACACGCTCGACGCGATCGGCGAGCGCGTCAGCCCCAAGCAGGTGGTGCGACGGCGCACGGCGCGCATGCGCCACGGGCTGACGTCCATCCGCGAGACCGTGATGGGCAAGGCCGAGGACATGACCGACACGGTGGGCTCGGCCGCCGGGCACGTGTCCGACGGTGTGAGCTCGGTGCCCTCGACGGTGAAGGACACAGCGTCCAGCGCGGCACAGGGCGTGTCGAGTGCGGCCCATGAGGTGGCATCGTCTGCCCAACAGGTGCCGCAACTGATCACGAAGCAGACGCGCGGCAACCCGCTGGCCGCGGGTCTCGTGGCCTTTGGGGCCGGGCTGCTCGTGTCGTCGGTGCTGCCGGCGACCGACAAGGAGCGGCAGCTGGCGTCGACCGTGCGCGACGAGCTCGAGCCGCTGCAGTCCGCGGCCCGTGAGGCAGGCGAGGAGCTCAAGGGTGAGCTCACCTCGAGCGCCCGGGAAGCGGCGTCGCACGTCAAGGACGTGGCCAAGGACGCCACCGAGGAGATCACCACCGAGGCCCAGTCGGCCGCCCAGCAGGTGAAGCAGCAGGCCACGGGGGCAACATCGCAGGTCGCCGAGCAGACCCAGGCCGCCGCGCAGCGCATGTCGGCGGACGGCGACACGATCGGCGCCTCGCGCCAGGAGCTCTACGAGCAGGCCCAGGCCCTCGACATCAGCGGGCGTTCGCTGATGACCAAGGAAGAGCTCGCCGCCGCCGTGCGTCAGCGGTCAGGTTGAACTCGGTGCGTTGACTCAGCCCGCGGCGCGGTGCGTCGTCGAGATCAGGGCCGGAGGTGTGACCGTCGCCGGCGCTTCCCCGCGCCGAGGAGAACCACGCCGCCTCCGAGCCCAGCCAAGCCGAGCACCGTCACGATGACGGCGCCGAAGCCCGTGAAAGGAAGCGACGAGGCCGGCGCGGGCGGCGATGGCTGCGCCGTCGGTAGCGCCGACGCGGAGCTCGCCAACACCGACGGACTCTTCGTGTCCGGACGAGCAGCGATGCAGTTGGCGGTGCGAGCGGCGGCAACGGTGAAGCTGGCTGTCCCGGCCTCGTCCCCGCCGGGCGCATCCGAGTTCCCGTTCGATCCCGTTGTCACGGCATTTGCGTTGTTGGAGATCAACGCCGCCTTGCACGTCGCCCTGCCGACGGTCGTCTTGAAGCAGATCTCGGCGGCGTCGCCCTTGAAGCTCAGGCTGACTTGCGGCGTGACGCCCGCGGGTGGACTCGCGAGGTTGACGGTCGCCGACAGCTTCGAGGTCGCGCCCGAAAGCGGGATCGACGAGATGTCGAGCGAGGTCTTGGCCGACGAGAGGGGGACGACCTCGAACCCGGGGACGGCCTCGCCGTTCGAGTCGCGCACAGTAAGGGTTGCGCCCTTGTAGTCTGCTTCTGGTATCCCACTGATGAGCACCTGATCCCATCCGGTCGGGTGGCCAGGGTGTGTCGCGCAGTATGAAGCAGCGGGGTCCACCGAGACGTCGCCCAGGACGCCTGAACAGCCGAGCGCCCCAGTGCGGCCGTCGAAGAACTGAATCATCCCGGTGTCTCCGTCCTCACCGAGACAGCCCGGCACGTCCGGATTCGACGTGACGTTGTAGGGGGTCAGGTTGCCCCGCTGGTTACCGGGCTGACCCTGGACGTAGGGGCTCGTCTGGCGCGGGGAGGCAAAGCCCGCGCACGGGGCCGCTGCTGCGAAGTCGTAGCACTGGTACTGGATGGTGTGGGTCACCGGCGTATAGGTGATCTGGGGGTAGTACACGCGAGTTCCGAGGACGAGCACGTTTCCGAAGGTCGCGTGGCTCGGCGCTGACCCCGTCGGGATCGGATATGGGTTCGGGATCGCCTTGGCGGACGTGTCGACGCATTGGTAGCTCGTATTGGACGCCGCGGTGCTGATCGCCACCGCAGCGATGCAGACGCCGGTTGCGGCTCGTGACGAATCGAGGACCGGAAGCACCATGAGGCTGGTCTGGCCCAGGAAATTGTTGGATACCGATGTGGTGAAGGGATAGCCGGCGCAGCGGTTTCCCGTGGTGAGGTCGACACATGAGATGGCCGCTCGCGTGGGCGGCCGGTTGATCATGTACGCAAAGAGGTACCGACCATCAAAGGTCTCGACCCTGTCGGCGGCCGCCAGCTGCAGGCGCTCGACCCGGGCCACCTCAACAGGTTCTACGCCGAGCTACTCGAGGGTGGCCGCAAGGACGGCAAGCCCGGGGGCCTCGCCCCGCGCACGGTGCGCTACATCGCCACGATCCTGCACGCTGCCCTCGACGATGCCGTGCGGTGGGGGCGGGTCACCACGAACGTCGCCAACCGCGCCGATCCTCCGTCGGCGTCAGCGGCCCGCGCTCCCGAAATGCTGTTCTGGACGCGTGCCGAGCTCGGCCGCTTTCTCGCTCTTCTCGACGGCGACCGCTATCGGCCGCCCTTCCTCTTCCTGGCGACGACCGGCTGCCGACGCGGCGAGGCACTCGGCCTCCGGTGGAAGGACGTCGACCTCGAAGCGGGCCGGGCAAGCATCCGACAGACGGTCACGTCGGTCCGCCATCGAATTCGGATCGCGCCGCGGACGAAGAAGGGCAAGGGCCGCCTGATCGAGCTCGACGCGGAGACCGTGGCCTGTCTCCGCTCCTGGAGGGCCAAGCAGGCCGAGGAGCGCCTGGCACTCGGCGAGGGCTACCGGGACGACGACCTCGTGTTCTGCCACCCGGACGGTCGGCCGTACGACCCCGACAGGTTCAGTCGCGAATTCAGCCGCCGCGTTGAGCGGTGGGACCTGCGACGCATCCGAGTGCACGACCTTCGACACACGTGGGCCGTGCTGGCGCTGACGGCCGGCGTACATATCAAGGTCGTGTCGGAGCGGCTCGGCCACTCGAGCATCGCCGTCACGGCGGACATATATAGCCACGTCCTGCCGGAAATGCAGGCGGACGCGGCGGAGAAGGTTGCCAACCTGATCTTCGGTTAGAGCGGCGCGAGGATCGGCTCAAGCTCCTCCACACCGAGGTTCATGAAGCCTCCGGCGAAGATGCCACCGCGCGTCCGACCCGCCAACTCGCCGAGATTGGCGATCACGACGTGGCCGTCCTCCTCTGCTTGCTCGGCATCGTTTCCCCCCGTCACGACGAGCACCTGAGCACCGTTGGCGACGACCGGCTGCAGCAGCGGAATGAAATGCTCCTCTGCACCTTGCCAACCGATGGTCAGAACGCGCCCGAACCGTCCGTGGAAGGCCCTGAAGAACGCCTCGTGTCGAGGTGGCCAAACGAACGCGCCCTTGCCAGTGACTGGGAGAGCGAGCGCCGGCAACGGCACCCATGACTGACCCGGCTCCGAGATGAACGCCGGTGGCTGTAAGCGCATTGCGATCTCCCCCGACGGCTGCTGTGTCGGCTCGCCTGCCCGGATGCTTTCGCGTACGGCGTCGTCGCCGTTCCATCCCGTTGCGGGGCTAACGAGCGGATGCCGCCAGGCCCACAGCACGGAACCGTGCGGCTTGAGAACGCTCAGGCGAGGGTTGCTCGTATATCCCGCCTCGGTCGTGCGATCGAGCCCGTGCGGCGCGCATGCAATCTCGAGCATGGGGTCGTAGTTGAAATTCACGAAGCAGACGTGGCTGTTGTTCCTCGCCGCCCAGTCGTAGCACCGCCTTACGAGGCGTGTGTACGCGGTCATTCCTCCGTCGGCCTCGAGCGCCGCCCCTGTCGATTCCCATATGAGATCGCGGAGGTAGAAGCGCATCGCGGCGACGTGTCGGGCGATGTTGTCGTCGTAGGTCCGGCGCTCGAGGTACTGCCGCAGAGCTTCCTCGAGGGTCACGGTTGCGGCGCGAGCTGTCTCGGGGCCCTCGACGGTGGGGCGTTCTCGAAGCTCGTCGAGGAGCGGCTGCACTTGTTCGTAGCGGACCGCCAACCGGTTGGACAGAGGCGCTCTCGTTGCCAAGTCCTTCGTCAGCGGAGGGCGGGCGCCCATCTGCTCGGGCAAGCACCCCGCGGACGCCCCGGCGCCCACGATGACAAGCAACGATGTCCCGTAATCGTGGGGCTGCACGCGTTGGGCCCTCCGTTTGTGACCAACTTGTGACCACGACCGGCGTTTCGGCGAATCTCACGCTGCTCATCAGCACACTGACCAGCGTCTTCGCGCTCGGTCTTGCGTGTCGGAGGGGGGACTTGAACCCCCACGCCCCGAAGGGCACCAGCCCCTCAAGCTGGCGCGTCTGCCTATTCCGCCACTCCGACGTGGGCGCTCACTTTAGCGGTCGGATCGGTGGCCGCGATCGGGCGAATCGTGTGCGGGGGCCGGTCCGAACGGCCACGCGCGTCGGCCGTCCGAAGCACTCATTGGTGCCATCGCACGGAAATTTGGCCATCGATTGGGCCAGTCGTCTCGACGAAGGTACGCACGGTGCTGGCAAAGGCAGGTGGGATCTTCGGTGCGTTGCCATCACTGCCGTGCTGGCTGGGAGCGTGGGGGCGGCGGCGATGGAGCGCCCGCTCGTCCGATGATCGACGTCGCCCCTTCCGCTCAGACGGCGCCCGACACGAACGGGGGTCCGGTCGTCCCCGCCACCATCACTTCCCGAACTCAGTGACGTTTTGGTCGCTATAGCGACTCAAACGCATCCCGGAATGCCGGGGTGAGGGACGAACGGGTCACTTCACGCCTGAGCCGGACGTGAGCCAG
>JAFASB010000159.1 GCA_019244985.1 Acidimicrobiia bacterium
CGCCGCCGGTGCCGTCTTGCTGGCACGCATCCCGTCGACCGACCCCATCGCCCACAGCCTCCGTGTCGGCCAGGAGGTGCTGGCCCACCAGGCCGATCCGGCCGCCGCCGCAGTGAACGTGCCCGCGACGCCCACGACGTTGGCCGCCGCCCCCGTCCCACCGCCCCCGCCGCCGCCGATCGACGTGCTCGCCATCGGGGACTCGGTCATGGTCGGCGCTGCCCCGGCGCTGCAGGCGCGCCTCGGCCCCGGGGGGTACATCGACGCCCACATCGGCCGGCAGTTCGACGAGGGCATCCAGGTGGTGAAGACCTACCACGACCGCGGACGGCTGGGGCGCGCCGTGGTCGTCCACCTCGGGGACAACGGTCC
This sequence comes from Acidimicrobiia bacterium, assembly GCA_019244985.1. Classification (GTDB taxonomy): domain Bacteria; phylum Actinomycetota; class Acidimicrobiia; order Acidimicrobiales; family AC-14; genus CADDZP01. The sequence goes on from JAFASB010000159.1 coordinate 373, forward strand.
GATCCGACCAACGGAAGTCGACGCCTTGTTGGATCAGCTCGCGGGCGTCCCGAATGTCGTGTTGGTCAACGTGCGCGTCGCCCGGCCATGGCAGGACGAGGTGAACCAGACGTTGGCCGACGCCGTCGCCCGCCATCCCGGCGTGAAGCTCGTCGACTGGTTCGGCTTCAGCGCCCCCCACGGCGACTGGTTCGAGAGTGACCACACCCACTTGAAGGAGTCGGGGATGGCGGCCTTCGCCGACGCCGTCGCGAGTGCCGTGCCGCCGCCATCACCGCCGACCACGGTGGTCGACCGCCACAGCGCGGCCCGGTAGTTACTCGGTGCGCAGGACCTCCGCCGGGCGGACGCCAGCGGCGCGGCGGGCCGGGTACGCGGCCAGCGCGTTGGCAAGGAGGATGGCGGCGGGGATGGCGATGACGATGGCCAGGGCGGCGATCGGCGGGACATAGAGCAGCGGCGTCGAATCGGCTACCCAGCGCCAGCTCACTCGCCCGAGGATCACGCCCAGCGGGATGCCGAGGACGAGGGCGACGACGGCCACGGTCATCGCCTGCCAGAAGATGGCGGCGGCGCTCTGCCGCGGCCGCAGACCCATGGCGCGCAGCACGGCGAGGTCGTGGCGGCGCCGGCGGACCGTCATCAAAAGAGCGTGGCCGACGGCGGCGATCCCGAGAAGCGCCAGGAATGCCGCGAGGGCACGCGGCAGGCTGCGCACGTTCTGCAGCAGGAGGACGTCCTGCGGGGCCTCGTTCCCCGGGTCCACCTCGTCGCCGTCGAACTTCGGGGTGAGCTCCTTGATGAGCGCGGCCTGCTTGACACCGGGTCGCGCCGTGACCGCGAACGTTGTGTCCCCATTCCGGAAACCGGGCGAGAGCGCGTTCATGCCTTCGGGCGACACCCACGCGCCTTGGTCGAACGAGGCGTGCGGTGTCTGGACGAGGAGCGTTGTGCCGACGACCCGAAACGTGCGCGGTCCGGAAGCTCCGGTGATGCGGACGGTGTCACCGATGCTTCTGTGCAGGGCCTTGACGGTTGCGGGGCCGAGCGCGACCTCATCGGCCCTTCGCGGACCTCTGCCGTTCAACACGACGAACCGCTTCACAGACTTGACCGCCTCGACCGTGTAGACGGGCAAGCCGGCGCCGTTGATGTCCTGGGGTGCGAGGAGCATCAGGCTGGCGGTGGCGACGTTCTTGTCGGCGCGAAGAGTGTCGGCGTAGTAGGACTGCGGTCGATCGGGATTGTCGGGAGTGATGGCGACATCCCACAGCTGGCCCGATCGCTCCGGCGTATGCAGTGCATCGTCGATGCCGCGCACCAGCCCGAGGGCGCCGACAATGCCGAGAATGCCCGCGACCGCGCCGGCGATCGCGGGACGCACCGGGATGGCGCGTTTGCCGGTCCCGGCCTGAAGCGCGAGTCCGGTGCCCAGCGCAACGGGCAGTGGGAGCACGTTGCGCAAGCGGCGCAACATAGGTGCGCCGACGGTCGACGACGGCGGGTGTTCCGACGCAACCGCGGCGCGCCACCCGGCGAACGCAGTGCCGGCCATCACCAGCAACACGACGATGACTGCGCCGGGAAGAAGCACCTGCCAGTCCAGGTGATAACCGAGCGACGGGTCGAGCTGGCGAGCGAGCCCCACCGGGAAGCGGGCCGAGAGGACGTAGGCACTGACGGTCGAGACAAGGGCCGCGACCGCGGCAGTCACGGTCGCCGGCAGAAGGAGTCCGCCGACGAGGTTGCCGTGGGTGAAGCCCAACGCCCGAAGGGCGGGCGCCGGCTCAGCCATCGCGTAGACCGTGCGGGCCAACGCCTGTCCGATGAGTACCAGCGCGGCGAGGGCCACGGCCGCAGCGAAGAGCCATAGGCCGGTGCGCTCGAGGTCGGTGCCGTGGGTGAAGCGCTTGGCGTCTTGGCTCAGGTCGCGAACGGGGATGCCCGGCTGTTGGAGCGCGGCATCGGCACGCTCGTGGAACTTCGCGACGTCGGTGCCCGGCTTGAGACGCACGACGAGATTGGGAGCCCGCTGGATCTCTGGGTGCTGGAGCAGGTAGTCGGCCGGCGGAACGAATCCCGGCTGGTTGGGCAGGAACGAGTAGTCGATCATCGAGTCGCCGATGCCGACGATCGTCGCTGGCTGGTGAGGCCCGGTGTCGGTCGGGCCCAAGCCGTAGAACGAGTTGAGATCGAGCCCGGAGTTGATCGTCACCCGTTGGCCGACGTGGAGGTGCAGCTGCTTGGCCGCGGTGCGATTGACCGTGACTTCGTCGAGGCTGCCTTGACGGGCAAGGCGTCCCTCACGAATGAGCGGCCGCGCCACCGTGCGGTAGAGGTGTGTGTCGCCGGCAGGCAACGATGCGATCTGGCGGCCGACAAGACCGACCTGGGCCAGCTCGACCAGTCCGCCGTCGACGACCTCGGGAAGCTTCATGACCGGCGTGTAGTCGGTGTCGTGGGAGCCGATCTGGGTGCCGAACACGATGGCGTCGGGCGCGAGCGTGGCCTTGCGCCAGCGCTGGTAGGCCGTCGACGTCTGGCGGGCCCCGGCGATTGCGGCCAGCGCCAGACCGGCGGCCACGCCCGCGATGACGCCGAGCGCCACCAACGCCTTCCAGCGGCGCGCCAGTTCCGAACGGGCCCACAGCCGAACCGCAGCCCCGGCTGTCCCGCGTTCTCCCATTGCCCCCAGTCTCCGCTATGCGTGTTGCCCTGGAACCTGGCTCCCACGACAACGCCGGTGGTGGAGCCACCACCGGTGCGCCGGTGCGTCAGCTCTCCAGGTGCGTCTTCAGGGCTTCGAGGCCCTGCTGGTAGATGCCCACCATCATCTCGGTCATCGCGTCGTCGACGTCGACGTCCCACGTCACGTTGGAGCCGTCGGCGTCGGGGTGCACCGTGATCGTCGCCTCGTGGTGCTCGACGGGCACCCCGGCGGTGATGCCGTAGGTGATCGCCCGAGCGTCGTCGTCCTTGCGGATGAGGTGCTCGGTGATCTCCATCCCCATCATCGCCAGGTGGCGGTCGTCACCCTCGAGGCGGCACGACTCGACGCCCGGCAGCCACTTGTCGAGTGCGCCGAAGTCCCCGATGACGCCCCAGACCTCGTCGGGCTTGCGAGCGATCTTGATCTCTGTCTGTCCCTGAGCCATGACCCGCAGTCTGTCAGCGGAGTGCGAACGCCGTCACTTTGTTGGTCGGGGCTATGAATAGGCGGCCGCCCGCCGCCGCCATCGAGACGAACCGCGACGCCGGCGCGCCGACCTGGGTGCCGAAGAGCTCCCGGCCCCCCTGAGGGTCGATCGCACTGAGGCGGCCGCTACCGAACAGCACCCACACCACGCTGCCGGCCACCACTGGCGGCCCGGCCCGCCCCGGAACCTTCCATGCCTCCGTGAGCCGGTCGTTGTCGGTGCCGAGGCCGACCAGACCGTCGGTGCACGGAATGAAGACGCGCCCGCCGAGCACGGCAGCGGTTCCGAATGCGCCGCCAGTGCAGGCTTGGACCGACGCCAGCGCGCTCCCAACGTTGCCGAGGCGCGCCCGGTCGAGCAGGTAGGCCACGCCTTCCTTGCCGGACGCCAGCACCCGGTTCGTGCCCAGGAGTACAGGACCGATGGATCCGAGATCTGTGTCATTCGCGTTGAGGCTTAGCCAGTTCTTCGGAGCGAAGTAGTCGACCGCCTGCAGCTGGGCGTTGAGGCGAACGACGGCGTTGCCGTAGTCGAACTTCCCACTCGACTCGCTGTTGCCGGTCGATACGAACAGATCGCCGTTCGGCGCGACGACCGGTCCGCCGGGGTGCCAGATGCCCGCCTCGCGCGTCGTGGGCACGACATAGCTCGTCAGGTCGCCCTGGCCATCGAGTGCCACCGACACGACCGCGCCCTTGTACGACCCGCAGTCTCCCAGTAGGCCACCGAACGGCACGTAGACGCGGCCGCCGCCAACCGCCAGCGCGCCGCGCTGCTGCTCGACGCGTCCGGCCAGACCGGGCGGGTCGACCGGCCGGTGCCACTTCACGGCGCCGTTGGTCAGGTCCAGGGCGAACAGCTCGTGGTGCGTGCCCTGGGCGAGGAAGGCGACGGTGTACAGCGTGTTCGACGAGACGTCGGCGATCGGCGTCCCGGTGATGCCCGACGGGTTGATGTTGCCGCACGGCAGGCTGTCACCGTTGACGGGCGCCCCGAGCTGGGCCCGCCAGACCTGGGTGCCTGTGGAGGCGTCGAGGGCATAGACCGAGTTCCCCTCGGTCGCGGCGATGACGTGGCCGACGACGGCGAGGGGCTCGCCGTACACGTCGCCGTCGAGCGTTGCGGAGTCCCACGCCTTGTGCACCTGGCCGACCGGCGTCTGGTCGTCGGCCACACCCGTGCGCGCCGCGTCGTGGTGGTATGTGGGCCAGGTTCCGGGCCCCGCTGCTGTCGTCGTCGGCGTGGACGGTCTCGTCGTCGCCGACGTCGTGGCCGTCGACGTGGTCGACTTCGACGACGAGGAACACGCGGCCGTGACCACCGCCAGCGCCACGACGACCGCGGCGGCTCTGAGTGTCCTTCTCACCTGATATCGAGACGAGGCGCGAGCTCGTTGACGAGGTGGAGGAGATCGCGCGCGCAGGCGATGAACGTGTCGACGTCGCCACCTGCCGGGTCGTCGACGTCCTCCCACGGTTCGAGCTCGACGTGGTCGAGGTCGAGCGTTGCGATGCGCGTCGGCAACGGGCCGGGTTCGTCAGGCAGCTCTCGGCAGAGCCGGCGCAGCGTTGCCGTGCGGGCCGCGGCTTCGGGGTGCTGCCGCCGGATCCACTGCACGTGCTCACGCGCCAGGGCGACGATGAGGTCGGCGTCGAGATCGTGCTGGGTGATCTGACGGCTGCGGTGGCCCAAAGCGGCGACGCCGACCTCGGCCATCGCGTCGCGCGTACGCCAGCTGATCGGCTGGCCTTCGATGACGTGGGTGCCCGCAGTTGTGATCTTCACGCCCTCGGCCTTCGCGGCCAGCATGGCCCCCGCCATCACCGACCGCGCCGCGTTTCCCGTGCACAGGAAGACGACGTGAGGTACCCGATCCATCGCGTCGACGCTATGAGAAGCTGAACTCGGAGACGGGCGTCTGGTCGCCCTCGTGGGCGCCGACCGTGCCACTGCTGGAGATGGCCACGTTGTTCTTGGCTGTGGCCTTGAGCGAGTAGCGCGACGGCGCGCCGCAGGAGCTGTAGTTCTTGACGAACACGCGGTAGCGGCCCGGCGGAGCCCCGCCCGCCGGCCAGAAGACGTTCTCGACGTGTGCCCCGGTATTGGCGCACCCGGCGGTGTCGTCGTGGTCGAGGGTCCCACCGGTGGGCGACTTCGGATTGGAGAAGTAGATCTCGGTCCCCGAGGGGTCGATCACGTGCAGATCGAGATCGTTCCCGTCGGCCCACACCAGCGTGATCTGCACGTCGCCCGTGCCGAGGTTGAGTCCAGGCGGCACCGTGAGCGGCAGCGCCTCGGTCGTCGGTGTCGTGGGTAGGGCCGTCGTCGACGGCGAGGACTCGCCACCGCCGCCGGTGCTGCCCGCCAGACCGGTGATCAGCCGGACCAGTACGACCAAGGCGACCACTCCAAGGACCGCCGCGCCCCCGAACGCCACCCAGGGCCACGGAATCCGACTTCCGTGCGCTGACGGTGGATCATCGACCGTTGACGCACGAAGGTCGGGAGTGACCGGCGGGGGAGCGGCGGGTGCCGGGACTGGCTCTGCCGGCGGCGCTGCGCCGAGGGCCTGGGCCCAGGACTCGACGGCCCAGCGGGCGGCGTCGGGGTCGGTGCCGAACATGCGCACCATGCGTCCGGCCATGTGGCCGACGGCGATGTCGCGAAGTCCGGGCTTCACGTCGAGCAGCTCGGTCACGACGCCGGCCCGAACGGCGGTGACGAGCGCGGCGATCTCGCTCGGACGGTCACTCACGCGCTCACGGAGCATCGCTTCTACGCGCGTCGCGTCGCCGTAGAAGGCCTCGCCCTCTGACTGCACGAGCGCTAGGAGCGCGGTCCCGGCTTCGCCTTCCACGACCTACTCATTCTCGTTCACCTGCGAAGATGGACCGTGCTCATCGCACGCGACGTCGCCGTCGAGGTCGGCGGGCGCATCACCTTGGAGGGTGCGTCCTTCGACGTGCGCGCCGGCGACAAGGTCGCCCTCGTCGGTCGCAACGGCGCCGGCAAGACCAGCCTTCTGCGCGTACTAGCGGGCGAAGCGGCCCCGCTGGAGGGCTCCGTGGTCTGCCGCGGTCGTTTGGGCTGGCTGCCCCAGGAGCCGCGCGGCCTCGACGACGCCACCACCTCCCGTGCTCTCGAGCACGTGCTCGGCGGTCGCGGGCTCGACGAGGCCATCGTCCGCCTCGAGAAGCTGCGCCTCACGGTCGACGAGGATCCGTCCAGCGCCAACGTGGCCGGCTTCAGCAAGGCCGAGGACGCCTTCACCTTGGCCGGTGGCTACGCGGCCGAGTCCGAGGCGCGGCGGCTGGTCGCCGGCCTGGGTCTCGGTGCGGACCGCCTCGACCTTCCCCTCGCCGTGCTGTCGGGTGGCGAGCGCCGCCGTGTCGAGCTGGCGCGCATCCTCTTCGGGGGGAGCGACGTGTTGCTCCTCGACGAGCCCACCAACCACCTCGACAACGACGCCAAGGCATGGCTGATGGGCTTCCTGGCGTCGTACCGCGGCGCGCTCTTGGTCGTCAGCCACGACGTTGCCCTCCTCGACAAGGCGCTGACGCGGGTGTTGCACCTCGACGAGGGCGAGCTCGTCCAGTACAAGGGCACCTACACGCAGTACCGCACGGCGCGGGCGCTCGACGAGGCCCGCCGCTCCCGTCTGGCCGAGCGGCAGCAGGCCGAGATCCGACGCCTCCACACACTCGCCGACAAGATGCGCGGCCAGACCGCCAAGCGCGCCCGTACCGCACACGCCCTGGAGTCGCGGGCCCGCCGGCTGCAGTCCGAGGCGGTCGGCGGCGTCTCCAAGGAGAAGCGCCAGCACGTGCGCTTTCCGCTTCCGCCCCACAGCGGCCGCGTCACCATCAACGTCGAGGGCCTGACCAAGTCCTATGGCGACAACCAGGTGTTCGCCGACGTCGACTTCGCCGTCGAGCGCGGCGAGCGGCTGCTCGTGCTCGGGCTGAACGGTGCGGGCAAGACCAGCCTGCTGCGCATCCTCGCCGGCGAGTCCACTGCCGACAGCGGTCACATCGAGTTCGGCGTCAACGTTTCTGCGGGTTATTACGCCCAGGAGCACGAGGGCATCCGGCCCGGCACGCCCGTGCTCGATCACCTGACGGCGAGCTCTTCGGCATCGCCGCAGCAGCTGCGCACGCTCCTCGGCATGTTCGGCCTCCACGGCGAGATCGCCTTCCAGGACGCGGGCACGCTTTCGGGTGGCGAGAAGACCAAGCTCGCCCTCGCCCAGTTGGTAGCCGGCCAGCACAACCTGCTGCTCCTCGACGAACCCACCAACAACCTCGACCCGCCGTCGCGTCAGGCCGTCGGGCAGGCCCTGAGCTCGTGGCCCGGCTCGATGGTGCTCGTGAGCCACGACCCGGGCTTCGTCGAGGAGCTCCGACCCGACCGTGTGCTGCTCATGCCCGACGGCGACCTCGACTGGTGGAGCGACGACCTCCTGGACCTGGTCGCCCTGGCGTAGCGTCCCGCCCCATGGATGGGGACTTCGGCGGCGTCATCGGGAGGTATCACTTCGACTCGGAGCCGTGGTGGCCGCCCGACGTCATGCCGCCGGCGAGTGCGCCGAACGTGCTCGTCGTCGTGCTCGACGACGTCGGCTTCGCCCAGCTCGGATGCTTCGGTTCCGACCTGGAGACGCCGGTGTTCGACGGCCTGGCCGAGCAGGGCGTGCGCTTCACCAACTTCCACACGACGTCGCTGTGCTCGCCGACGCGTGCGTGCCTGCTGACCGGTCGCAACCATCACAACGTCGGCTTCGGTCGCATCACCGAGCTGGCGACCGGCTTCCCCGGCTACAACGGCCGGTTCCCGGCGTCGACCCGGTTCCTCCCCGAGATCCTGCGCGACGCCGGGTGGGCGACGTACGCGGTCGGCAAGTGGCATCTCACGCCCGAGGAGGAGGCCCACGAAGCCGGGTCCCGGGGCACCTGGCCGCTAGGCCGAGGCTTCGAGCGCTTCTACGGGTTCTTCGGCGGCGAGACCCACCAGTTCGCCCCGGCGCTGGTGTGTGACAACCACCAGATCGATCCGCCGAAGTCCTGGCAGGAGGGCTACCACCTCACCGAGGACCTCATCGACCAGGCGCAGACGATGGTCCGCAACCTGCGCGCCGTCGACGCCGACAAGCCGTTCTTCATGTACCTGTGCTTCGGCGCCTGCCACGCGCCGCACCAGTCGCCGCCCGAATGGGTCGCCCGCTTCCGCGGCCGCTTCGACGAAGGGTGGGACGAGTGGCGGGACGCCACCTTCGCCCGTCAGCTGGCGTCGGGTGTGATCCCGGAGGGGACGAGGCTCTCGGAGCGTCCCGACTGGGTGAAGGCGTGGGCCGACCTTTCCGACGACGAGCGCCGCTTGTACGCGCGGTACATGGAATGCTTTGCATCCTTTCTCGCCCATACCGATCACCACTTCGGGCGCTTCGTCGACTTCCTCGCCGAGAGCGGCGAGCTCGACAACACGGTGATCGTCGTGCTGTCCGACAACGGCGCCAGCTCCGAGGGCGGCCCTGTCGGCTCGACGAACGACAACCGAGTTTGGAACTTCGTGCCCCACACCGTCGAGGACGCCCTCACGCGGATCGACGACCTGGGCGGGCCGCGCTGTCACAACAACTACCCGTGGGGCTGGACGGTCGCCGGCAACACACCGTTCCGGCGGTGGAAGCGCGAGGTCCACGAAGGCGGCGTCGCCGACCCGCTGATCGTCCATTGGCCACGTGGTATCGCGGGCCGCGGGGAGCTGCGCCGCCAGTACACCCACGCCGTCGACATCATGCCGACGCTGCTCGAGCTCCTCGGTGTCGAGGCGCCGAGCGACGTCAACGGCGTGTCGTTCGCTCCGGCGCTGAACGATGCCGCCGCCCCCGAGCACCGCGACACCCAGTACTTCGAGATGTTCGGGTGCCGCGCCATCTACCACGACGGCTGGAAGGCGGTTGTTTACCACCCGATCCAGTTCGATCAGCCGGGCCTCGACAAGGTGCCGTGGGAGCTGTACCACGTCGCCACCGATCCGGCCGAGACCGAAGACCTCGCCGAGCGCGAGCCCGAACGGCTGGCGCAGATGGACGAGCTGTGGTGGCGGGAAGCCGAGCGCAACAACGTGCTGCCGCTCGACAATCGTCCGCTGTCGGCGTTCGTCGTGCCCCACCCGCCCGTCCGTTACGACCGCCAGCGCTACCGCTATCCGCAGGGCGCGGCGCCGGTGCCCGAGGCCGTCGCCGTCAACGTCCGCAATCGCGACCACGTCGTGACCGCCGACGTCATCGTCCCCGATGGCGGCACCGAGGGCGTGATCATCTCCCAGGGCTCGTTGCTCGGGGGCTGGGTGCTGTACGTCATCGACGGCAACCTGACCTACGAGCACAACCTTCTCAACCTCGAGCGCCACCGCGTCCAAGCGCGTACGCCGCTCGTCCCCGGCCGCCACACGATCGCCTTCCACTACCAGAAGACGGCCGAGCATCAGGGGCGCGGATCGCTGCTCGTCGACGGCGAGGAGGTGGGCAGCGGTCACATCGCACGCTTCACGCCGAACCGCTTCGCCCTCGCGGGGGCCGGGCTCTCCGTGGGCCGGGACGCGAGCGGGCTGGCGGTCAGCGACGACTACGTCGCGCCCTTCCCGTTCACGGGAACGATCGTCGGCGACGTCACGGTCGACGTGAGCGGGGACCGGTACGTCGATCCAGAGGGTGAGGCCGAGGTGGCCGTCACGACGCAGTAAGGACCAAGATCGCTGCAGTTGTAATGATGGAGCCATGACGATCGTCGCGACGACAGCTGGGCCTGTCCAAGGCCGGGAAAAGGACGGCATCTTCGACTTCCGGGGCATCCCCTACGCCGCCCCTCCCGTCGGTGAGCTGCGGTTCCGCCCGCCCCAGCCCGTCGAGCCGTGGACGGACGTGCGCGACGCCACGACGTTCGGGCCCATGGCGCCCCAGAACATGGGGGCCATGGAGCAGATGTTCGGCGCCCCGCCACGGCCGATGGACGAGGACTGCCTGACGCTCAACGTCTGGACACCGGGCTGCGACGACGCCAAGCGGCCGGTGATGGTGTGGATTCACGGGGGCGCCTTCCTCTACGGGACGGGCGCGACCCCGTGGTACGACGGCCGGAGCTTCGCCCGCAACGACGTCGTGCTGGTGACGATCAACTACCGGCTCGGAGCCCTCGGCTTCCTGCACGTCGACGGGCAGGGCAACAACGGCATCCTCGACCAGGTGGCGGCCCT
>JAFASB010000315.1 GCA_019244985.1 Acidimicrobiia bacterium
CGAGTTCGCCGTCGCCCTCGACAAAGTCCTCGACGAGGCGAGCGAGCACCCGACGACCGTGATGTGTGCCGAGAGCGTCTGGTGGCGCTGCCACCGCCGCCTGATCGCCGACTTCGCCTCGCTCGTCCGCGGCGCCGACGTCCGCCACCTCATGCACGACGGCCGTCTCAGCGAGCACCACCCGACCGACGTCGTGCGCCGCGACGGTGACTTCCTCGTCTACGACGTCGGCGAGACGGGGACCCTCCTCGCTTAGGGGGTGTCGCGGGGGTCGCCGGGCTCGTAGCCAGGGGCGAGCGGGAGGTCGTGGCGGGCGGCTCTGGTCACTTCGGCGGGAAGCGGCCAGGGGTTCGGGAGGCAGCCGTGCAGCTCGGTGCTCTGGGGGAGCATCACCGGCGCCACCGACCCTGCGCCGGGGCAGTCGCGGTGGTGGAGGCCGAGGAGGTGGCCGACCTCGTGGTCGACGACCATCTGGCGGTAGGCATGGAGGTCGGCGGTCCACTCCGGCGTCGCCGAGCGCCAGCGGTCGGCGGTGATGGCGACGAGCGGGCCGATCTGGCACGAGTACTTGCCGTAGGTGTCGTAGGGCCGGCACCGCTGCTGCACCTCGGGTCCTTCGGCGAGGAGGATCGTGTACGGGGCGTTGTCGGCCTCCTCGAACACGAAGCCGGCACGCGTCCAGCCACGCGGGTCGTGCAGCGTCGCGTCGACGGTCGATGCGAAGTTCGCCGTCGCCGCGTCGTCGGTGTCGCGCTCGATCCGGTAGCGGATGACGACACGGGCCGGCGCGGGCATAGTCGTCGAGCTGGAGGTCGACGTCGACGTGGACCTCGACGTGGAGGTCGTTCCTGCGGCGCGCGCAAGGTCCTGGGGGCTGCCGCCGCCGCTGCACCCCGCGAGGGCGAGCAAAGCGAGGGCGGTGAGCATCCGGTGCACCCCCTTAGTGTCCCCTCATGGACCTGCGCGTGATGCTCGAGCCTCAACAGGGCGCGACCTACGACCAGCAGCTCGCAATCGCCCAGGCGGCCGAGGCTCATGGATTCGACGCCTTCTTCCGGTCCGACCACCTCATGCGGTTCGACCAGGAGGACCCCGGCCCTGGACCGACCGACTCGTGGATCACGCTCGCCGGGATCGCCCGGGAGACCTCGACGATCCGGCTCGGGACGCTCGTGACGTCGATGACCTTCCGCTACCCCGGCATGCTGGCGATCGAGGTCGCCCAGGTCGACGTGATGAGCCGCGGGCGCGTCGAGCTCGGGCTCGGCGCCGGATGGTTCGACCCCGAGCACCACGCCCACGCCGTTCCCTTCCCGCCGCTCGGGCAGCGCTTCGAGATGCTCGAGGAGCAACTGCAGATCGTCCTCGGCATGTGGACGACGCCGACGGGCGATCGCTTCTCCTTCGAAGGCCGCCACTACACCGTCGCCGACTCCCCCGGACTGCCCAAGCCTGCGCAGCAACCCCACCCGCCGATCATCATCGGAGGGGCAGGGTCGAAGCGCACACCAAGGCTGGCCGCCCGCTACGCGAACGAGTTCAACGTGCCGTTCCACAGCGTCGAGGACTTCGAGAAGTCGATCGCCCGCGTGCAGAACGCGTGCGAGGAGCAGGGCCGCGACCCGTCCTCGATGATCTACTCCGCCGCCGTCAACGTCGAGATCCGGGCCAGCGGCGCCGACAAGGTCGTTGACGAGCTCTCGCAGTTCAAGGAGGCGGGCGCCCAGCGCCTGTACATGCAGCTCCTCGACAACGGCGACGTCGAGCAAATCGGCATCATCGCCAAAGAGGTGAACCCCCACCTCACAGGATGAGCCCCGCCGTTCTTCTCGACTTCTACGGCACGCTCGCCCACGCGAGGACATGGGGCCCCACCCGCGAGGAGGTCCTCCGCAAACGCGGCTTCGAGGTCCCCGCCGACCTGACCGAGCGGTGGCGGGACGAGGCCGCGGACGGCCGGGAGCACCTCGAGCACTCGGTGAGCGCCGAGCACTACATCGCTTGGGAGCAGGCCCGGATGCGCAGCTACGTCGAAGCGTGCGGGGTCGGGCCCGACGACGCCGACCTCCTCGTCGAGGAGCTCTACACGGCGACCAAGTCGTTCGAGCTGCAGGCCTACCCCGAGGTGCCGGCGGTGCTCACCGAGCTGCGGGACCGCAAGATCACGGTCGCCGTGTGCAGCAACTGGGACTGGCACCTCGACCGGGCGATGGCGCAGGCGGGCCTCGACGAGCTCGTCGACGTGATGGTGACCTCCGCCCAGGCTGGCGCCCGCAAGCCCCACCCGCGCATCTTCGAGCGCACACTCGAGGTTGCCGGCATCACCGACCGCGCTGACGTGGTCTTCGCGGGCGACTCGTGGGGCGCCGACGTCGAGGGCCCGGCCGCCATGGGCATGCGTCCCGTCCACATCTGGCGGCCCGAGTGGGACGAGGAGCGCGATCCGCCGCCTCCGCTGACCGACGGCGTGGTCCGTCTGCCGGATCTCAGCGGCCTTCTGGACCTCGTCTAACCCACGAAGCTCAAACGCACGTGACGCCGAGGGTTGTCGCCGTTGAGGTCGACGAGGACGATGCTCTGCCACGTGCCGAGCTGCACGCGCCCGTCGACGACGGGGACCACCATCGAGGGGCTGACGAGCACGGGCAGCAGGTGGTCGGCGCCGTGGCCGGGCGACCCGTGGCGATGGCGGTAACGGTCGTCGCGCGGCAGCAGCCGCTCCAACGCCTC
>JAFASB010000360.1 GCA_019244985.1 Acidimicrobiia bacterium
GGCGCTTGATGGAGAACCTCGACTTCGCCGTCGAGTGCGACGCCAACGGCATCAAGTACGTGTGGTGCCCCGAACACCACTTCCTCACCGAGTACTCGCACATGCCGGCGCCCGAGGTGTTCCTCTCGTTCGTAGCCGCCCGCACCGAGCGCATTCACGTCGGTAGCGCGATCACCAACACGACGCCGAAGGTGAACCACCCGGCGCGCGTCGTCGAACGGGTCACCATGCTCGACCACCTCTCCGAGGGCCGCTTCGAGTTCGGCACCGGTCGCGGCTCGTCGACGACGGAGGTCTTCGGTTTCGGCATAGAGGACCTCGACATCACCAAGGAGATGTGGGACGAGACGATCGTCGAGTTCCCGAAGATGTGGCGTGAGGGGATGTACGGGCCCTACGAGGGGCGCTTCTTCTCGATGCCCCAGCGCAACATCCTGCCCAAGGCCTACAGCAAGCCCCATCCGCCGATGTGGGTGGCGTGCGGCTCGCCGGCGACGTTCGCCAAGGCCGGCTCGCTCGGACTGGGCGCCTTCTGCTTCACGACCGGTGATCCGCAGGTCTTGGCGCCGCTGATCAAGGCCTACAAGGACGCCGTCGCCAACGCCACGCCGGTGGGAGACTACGTCAACGACAACATCCTCTGCGTCTCACCCTTCCTCTGCATGGAGGACCGCGAGGAAGCGTTCCGCGTCGCCAGCAACATGCACCTGAACTACTACCAATCGTTGGTGTTCCACTGGCTCGACAACATCCAGCGTCCCGCCCACGTGCCCGAGTGGCCGGCGGTACTGCCCGAGCCGACGCCGGAGATCGTCAAGAAGCTCGCCGAGAGCGGCATCCTCTGCGTCGGCGACCCCGACGATTGCTCGCGCACCATTCAGATGTACGAGGACATCGGGGCCGACCAGCTGGTGTTCAGCCAGCTGTCGACGACGATGGGTTATGACCGCGCCGTCGAGTCACTGCACATCTTCGCCAAGGAAGTCCTGCCGAAGTTCGACAAGGACCCGGTGCACCGCTCCACGCGCATGCGCGAACGGGCGATGTCGAGCGATCCCGTCTAGAGGGCCATCACCAGAGCTGATCCGTATATGTGTCGGTCCCCGGGACCGTCGTCAGGAACGGCGACGCCAGCTGCACGCGACCGAGGCCGGCCTTCTCGAGCTCGGCGCCGTGGTCGGTGAAGAGGTCGGCGAACGACTCGCGAGGGTCGCCGTCCAGGAAGTAGAGGTGCACGAACTTTCGCTCGCTGCCCTCGGCGCGCGGGACGTCCGACGGGCCACGCCGCAGCTCGCGGGGGATCGCGGAGACAACCAACGCCGCGGGTGACCCGGGGAGCGCTCGCGGCAGGTAGTCCTCCTGATACCACCGGTCGACCTCTTCGGGCTCGACGCCTTCGGCGACCTCACCGAAAACCGTGACGATGCCACCGAAGGGATGGTCGAGGGCGAGCTCGGCGGGAACGCCATCGGCGTCGCGGTTGTGGGTCCACCGCACCTTGTACAGCTGGGTGTGGACGTGGTCGCGCTCTTCGAACATGCGCCCGTTCTCGTGCAGCCACATCACCTGCTTGCCGCCCCAGACGACCCACTCCATGTACTTGCCGTCCTGGATCCAATACAGAGCGATGTAGGAGCCCCGCGGCGACGACTCGGTGATCTCGTTGCCGTCCGACGGGGTGCGCAGGTCCTTGCAGTCGCGCGTGGCGACGTAGCGACCGCCGGCCAGCGTCCACGGACCGATCATGCAACCGGAATAGAAGTGGTCGCGCTCGTACCAGCGGTTGTAGGCGACCTCGTGACCCTTGTGCGGCTCGACGATCGTCAGCAGGAACGACCCGAGCTTGATCTGGTCGTGCGGCATCACGTCCATGGTTTCCATATGCGCCGAAAGCTAGGTCTGACGTACCGTCAGGTCCAATGGTCGTGCTGGTCGCGCTGCTGCCCCGCAAGCCGGGGATGTCCAAGGAGGATTTTCACCGCCACTGGCGGGAACGACACGGGCCGCTCGTCGTCGAGACCCTCGGCAAGTACCTCGTGAGCTACGAGCAGTACCACCGCCTGCCCGAGGGCATGGGATCGGCCGACGAATGGGATGGCATCGCCATCCAGCGCTACGAGTCCGAGGATGCCTTCACCGCGTTTCTCAGCGACCCCGCGTACGCCGAGAAGATCGCGCCCGACGAGCAGGAGTTCATGGACCACGGCCGCGTCGTCTGGTTCATCTCGAGCCCTCCGGAGAAGTTCGTATGACTGAAGCCAGCGTCGCCTACAACCCCTTCGAGCCCGGGTTCGCCGAGGACCCCTATCCCCAGTACGAGGCGATGCGTGCGCACCAGCCGGTCCACGAGAGCCCCTTCGGGATCTGGCTGCTCTTCCGGCACGACGACGTGCTGCGGTTCCTGCGCGACCCTTCGCTCAGCGTCGAGGACGCCAACGCCAAGCCCACGATCCTCGACAAGTTCGCCGACGAGGTGATGGGCGACGAGCGTGACCGGGAGACCGGCACCCGGGCGATGATCAACCGCGACCCTCCGGACCACACCCGGCTGCGCAAGCTCGTCTCCAAGGCCTTCACCCCGCGCCGCACCGAAGGGCTCCGCCCGCGCGTCCAGGAGCTGGTCGACGCATCGCTCGACCAGGCGGCCGCCGCTGGCGGAATGGAGCTGATGTCCGACTACGCGTTCCCGCTCCCGTTCGCCGTGATCTCCGAGATGCTGGGCATGCCGCCTACCGACAGCGACAAGCTGCGGGACTGGTCGGGCACCCTCGTCCGGACGCTGGAGCCGGTCGTCGACCCTGCACTCATGCACGCCATCCTCGAGGCGTCGAAGAACATGCGCGGGCTGATCACCGACGTCATCGCATGGAAGCGGAACAACCTCTCCGACGACCTTCTGTCGGCGATGCTCGCGGCCGAGGAGAACGGGGACGTGCTCTCCGACGAAGAGCTGCTCGAGCAGGTGATGCTGCTGTACATCGCGGGTCACGAGACGACCGTCAACTTGATCGGCAACGGGATGCTCGCCCTGCTCCGCAACCCCGGTCAGCTGGAGCGTCTGCGTAGCGACCCGCCGCTCGACGGCGGCGCCGTCGAAGAGCTGCTGCGCTACGACTCACCGGTGCAGATGACCCGCCGCATCACACTTACCGAGGTCGAGATCGGTGGCAAGACGATTCCCGACGGCGTGTTCGTCGTCTGCGGCGTGGCGTCGTCGAATCGCGACGAGGCGCACTGGGGGCCGACGGCCGACACCGTCGACATCACCCGCCCGAACGCCAAGGAGCACCTGTCGTTCGGCGGCGGCGCCCACTACTGCCTTGGGGCCGCCCTGGCCCGCCTCGAGGGTCAGGTGGCGATCGGGTCGCTCGTGCGCCGGTTCTCGACCATCGAGCCGACGGCCGACCCCGAATGGAACGGGCGTCTCAATCTGCGCGGCTTGGAGAAGCTCCCGCTGTCGGTAGCGCCCTAGCACCCGTACGCTCGGGCGCGTGAGTAAGCGACGCGCGCTTGTCATCAGTGCCCATCCCGACGACATCGAGTTCGGCTGCGCGGGGACGATCTGTCGCTGGGTCGACGACGGCTGGGACGTCCGCTACGTGATCACCACGTCGGGGCAGAAGGGCGTGCAGGACGCGCGCCAGGACCCCGACGCGTTCGGGCGACTGCGGGAGCAAGAGTCCACGCGCGCCGCGGAGATCTGCGGCGTCAGCGACGTGACGTTCCTGCGCTACATGGACAGTGAGGTCGTCTACGGCCCCGCGCTGCTGAAGGATTTGGCGCGCCAGTTCCGCCGCCATCGTCCCCACCGGTTGGTCGTGATGGACCCGCAATCCCTCCCCACCGACATGTTCGTCAATCACCCCGACCATCGCTTCGTCGCTCAGGCTTCACTCGACATCACCGTGACCAGTGGAACGACCGCTGCGATCTTCCCCGAGCTAGTGCTCGAGGAGGGCCTCGAGCCGTGGCGGGAGCTCGAGGAGACGTGGATCTTCGGGCCCGCCGGTGGACCGACGGTTGTCGACGTCACCGCGACCATCGAACGGAAGCTCGACGCCCTCCAGGCCCACGTGAGTCAGGTGGGGGAGTGGGATGTCCGGACGTTCATGAAGCAGCGCCTCGCCGAGCGGGCGCGCGACGCGGGCTACGACTACGACTACGCCGAGAGCTTCCGGGTCCTCAGCTACCGCCGGCCCCAACCGGAGCCTGTGCGGACCGGCGCGGCATAGGCAGCACCCGGTCGCGCGCCGCCCGCGGTCGAAGGTCGCTGCCGGCAAATAGCTCGGGGAGCTCGACGCCGTCGGAAAGCCGGACGAGTCGATAACGCTCCTCACCACCGACCTCGGTCGACTCGGCAATCTGGAAGCCAGCGACCCAGTTGCCGTCGAAAAGGCACCGCACCTCAACGTCCTGCCGTGGCTCCATTGCCTGCTCCTTGTGGGGGTTGGCGATCAACGCAGTTCGATCACGGCCCAGCCGTTGGCGCGGGCTGCGGCCCGCAAACGGCGATCGGGATTCACCGCTACGGCGCGCCCGCACGCGGCGAGCAGCGGCACGTCCGACGCCGAATCCGAGTAGGCGTGGGCGGCGGTGAGGTCGACCTCGCCGAGCTCGGCGCGCAGCCGTGTGAGCTTGCCGACCCCGTAGCAGAACGCGCCGTCGAGGTGACCGGTGTAGTGCCCGTCGGACACCTCCACCCGCGTACCGACGGCGCGATGCGCGCCGAGGGCCTGGGCCACGGCCTCCACCAGCTCCTGGGGGCTGGCGGACAGCAACACGCAGAAGTCACCCGCGGCCTGGTGCAGCTCGAGCAGTCGCCGGGCGCCGCCGAAGGTCGCCGACGCCAGCTGCGTGCCCACTTCGCGCGCCACCGGAACCAGGTCGGCAGCGGGGCGACCGGCGAGTGCGGCGAGCGCACCGGTGCGCACGTTGTCGACCGCGGCGTCGCCGATCCCGCGGTGGCGGAAGACTGCGTTGCGGCCCGCGTGGCGGACGAGCTGTCCGCGCGGCACGACGCCCTGGCGGACGAGCGCACGTGCCAACGCCATCAGGCTCGACCCGGGGATAAGGGTGCGGTCGAGGTCGAAGACGGCGAGCCCACTCCGGAAGGCGTGGGCTGCTGATGTCGTCTCTTGATCAGCGGTGGGAACGGGCATGGTCCCTCCCTCGTCGGTCAGGCCGGAACGCGAGCGGTCGAAAGCGT
>JAFASB010000415.1 GCA_019244985.1 Acidimicrobiia bacterium
GCTCGCTGTCCACGACCCGTGCCTCGAACGGCGAGGTCGCCGGCGACGGCCACTTGGGCACCTCGACCACGAGCTGGACCGTCGGCACCTGGTCGACGGCCGCGTGCGCCGTCTCGGCCATGGGAATCGTCTTACCCCTGCGGCGGAAGGTGTCGGCCGTGATCAGCGCCTTGGCCTCGGCGTCGTTCAGACGGGTGACGATCGCCTCGGCGCCGTAGCCGCTGAACAGAGGCAGAAAGACCGCACCGACCTTGGCGATGCCGATCAAGGCTGCGACGGTCTCGGGGATCATCGGCATGTACACGCCGACGGCGTCGCCCTCTTCGATCCCGCGCTCGACCAGCAACGCAGCGAGCCCGTCGGCTTGGGCCCGCAGCTCGCCGTAGGTCCACGTGCGGACCTCGCCGTCCTCTCCTTCCCACACGATCGCCGTGCGCTCGGGCGGGTGGCGGTCGACGGCGAGATACCCGAAGTTGGTCTGGCCACCGACGAACCACCGCGCCCACGGGATGCCGTCGGACGCGTCGAGGACGTGGCGGTACGGGGTCGGGAAGTCGATGTCGAGGAACTTGACGACCGCGTCCCAGAACCACTCCGGGTCGTCGAGCGAGCGGCGCTCGAGGTCCTCGAAACGTTCGATGCCGTGGGCGGCCATGAACCGGCCCACGTTGGTGGACGACGGATCGGCCGGGAACCACACCGGATCGCTCAAGGGGCCAGGAGCTCCTCCAGCGCCCCCAGCAGCAACGTCACATTGCCCGGCCGGGCCGTGTGGCCCATGCAGCCGATGCGCCACATCTTGCCGGCGAACTCCCCGACGCCACCGCCGACCTCGATCCCATAGTGGTTCAGCAGCGTGCGGCGAGCGTCGGCGTCGTCCAACCCGGGCGGAAGCCAGGCGGTTGTGAGCTCGGGCAGCCGGTGGTCCTCCTCGGCGAAGAGCCGGAATCCCAGCTTCTCCAGGCCGCGCTGGAGGGCGCGCCCGGTGGCCTCGTGACGTGCCCACGACGCGTCGAGGCCCTCCGCGAGCAGGGTGCCGAGGCCGGCATGCAGGGCATAGACCATCGAGATGGGCGCCGTGTGGTGGTACCGGCGGGCGGCGCCGACGTAGTCGCTGATCATGCTCAGGTCGAGGTACCAGGACTGCGAGCGCTCGACGAAGCGCTGCCGGGCGCGGTCGCTCACCGTCAACGGCGCCAGGCCGGGCGGCACCCCCAGACACTTCTGCGTGCCGCTGTACGCGATGTCGATGCCCCACGCGTCGACCTCCACCTGGATGCCGCCGAGGGACGTGACGCAGTCGACGAGCAGAAGGGCGTCGCCCTTGCCCTCGCCGAGCGGTTCGACGTCGTTGGCCACACCCGTCGAGGTCTCGGCGTGGAGGACCGCGATCACCTTCGGAGCTGGATGGGCGCTGAGGAGCCGCTGAGGATCGATGGCGCGTCCCCACTCCTCGTCGACCCGGACGACCTCGGCGCCGCACCGGGACGCGACGTCGCACATCCGCTCGCCGAACAATCCGTTGACGCCGATGACGACGCTGTCGCCCGGCCCGACGACGTTGACGAACGCCGCCTCCATCCCCGCTGAACCGGTGCCGCTGATCGGCAGCGTCAGGGCGTTCGAGGTTCGGAACACCGAACGCAGGCGGTCGCAGGTCTCGTCGAGAATGGCGAGAAAGTCGGGATCGAGGTGACCCACCACCGGCCTGGCCAGCGCCTGCATCACCTCGGGATAAGGGTTCGACGGGCCCGGGCCCATCAGCACACGTTCTCGAATCGGCATCGGCTCGCAGCCTGTCACATCGGGATAGCGGAGCGTTCGGTGCGCGGCCGTTCTGCGTACGCCGCCAGCCGGCGGGCAAACCCGGTCACCAGTCGCTGGAAGTACCAGCGCATGAAGGTTCCCGTGCCCGGGATGCTCGGCTCGAAGCGGCCGGACCAACGGATGCGGGTGCCGGTGTCGGTCGGCGTGAGCACGACGTCGGCGCGGTAGCTCTTGACCGGTTGGCCGGACAGGATGCGGTAGGCGAAGCGCGTCGGTGGGTCGTACTCCACGGTCTCCTCACGCCCGTACACCGGCCGCGCGCCCACCTTCCTGATCGAGCCGACGCCGCCCGGCGGCGGCATGCCTTCCCGCTCCCAGAACGACTCGCGCACGAACCACCCGGCCCAGTGCTTCCAGCCCGTGGCGTCGGCGAGGATCGCGAAGACCGTGTCGGGGCTGGCAGCCGACGTGGCCTCGGCCGCGAACGTGTACTCGCTCACGCCGTGCCCAACAGCGACAGCACGAGCCCGTCGAGGATGTCGGCCTCGCTCACCAGGCACCCGTCGAACTCGAAGAACCGCATGATGGCGACGAGGATCGCGGTGCCGGCCACGATCACGTCGGCGCGCGCCTCTTCGAGGCCGGGGTTGTGGAGACGATCGGCGCGCTTCTCTGTCGCGAGCGTCCGGAAGATGTCTTCGGCCGCGTCGTGCGTCAACACGAAGTGATGGATCTTGTCGGTGTCGTACTCGGCCAGTCCCTGCTCGATGGCGGCGAGAGTCGACACGGTCCCGGCCAGTCCGACGAATCGCTGCGCCTCTCGTGCCGTCGGCAGCTCGCGGACGACGTCCTCGAGGTAGTCCTTCGTCAGCGAGACGATCTGACTGAGCTCCTCGGGCGCGGGCGGATCGTGGTGGATGAACTTCTCGGTGAGGCGCACACAGCCGATGTCGACGGACAGCACGGCCTCGGGCTCGGTCGTGCCGACGCTGAACTCCGTAGAACCCCCGCCGATGTCAACCACCAGGAAGGGGCCGTCGCCGGGATCGAGCTGGGACGTGGCCCCGAGGAACGACAGACGGGCCTCCTGCGCGCCGGTAAGCAGCTCGGGCCGTGCACCGACGATCTCCTCGGCCGCGCCGAAGAAGTCCTCGCGATTGGTGGCATCGCGCGCCGCCGACGTGGCCGTGATCCGCACCCGCTGCACCCCGTGGGTGTCCATGATCTGGCGGAACTCGCGGAGGACGTCGAGGGTGCGGGTCACGGCCTCGGTTGCAAGGGCGCCGGTCGCGTCGACACCTTGGCCGAGGCGGGTGATGCGCATCAGCCGTTCGATCGTCCGGGTGCCGCCGTCGCTCACCAGCAGACGGGTGGAGTTCGTACCGCAGTCGATGGCGGCGAGCACGTCACGCATGAAGTCGTTCCTCTACCCATCGGCCGACGGGGTCGTCGCCGCCGGCTAGATACCAGGCGTAGTGCGCGTGCAGACACTTGACCCCGCGACGGGTGCCGCCGACGCCCCCGCTCGGACGCGGGCCGGCGTGGCCGGGCGGGAGCGCGGCGTCGCGCTCCGCCGCGTAGCGGCCATGAGCGGCGGCGAGCGCGACGGGATCGACCGCTGCTTCCGCCTGGCGCACGCCTCCGCGAGACTCCAGCCGGCTCACCTCGTCACACACCTCGGCGCCGACCAGCCAGTACCGGGTCGGCATGGGCGTGCCGTCGTCGAGCAGCGGTTCGTTCCGGATCACGATTGGCTCGCCTGATTGGCCACGGACGACGACGTCGTAGCGCCCGCGCGGCTCGCGGCCGAGCAGCCTGGTGACGGTGGCGGCGTCGTCCATCGTCTCTTCAGTCAATCGCGCACGGCGTCGAGGAGCCGCACCGCCTCGAGAGGGTCACCCTCGTGGCGCAGATAGGCAAACACCGGTCTGCCGCCGCGGGCGACCTCCACGAGGCGGTCCGCCCAGCGCGCGATCGCTCGTTCGTCGTACGCCTCGCGACGCAGGCGCACGTAGGCGACAGGGCCCAGCGTCGGCAGATCGACGTCCTCGCTCCCCTCGCCGTCCTCGTCGACGGCGACGAGCGTGGCGCCCACCCGATCGAGGCGGTCAAGCACGGCACGCGTGTTCCACGCCTTGCCGAGCTCGAACGCCGCGGGCGGCGCCGGTGGCAATGCAGCCAGCAGGCGATCGAGGCGGTCGAGGTCGACCTCCCGGTGCGGTAGCTGGAAGAGCACGGGACCGAGCTTGTCCCCGACCGACGCCAGCGACTCGAAGAAGTTCGTCACCCGCTCCTCCACGCCCGCCAGCTCACGCTGGTGGGTGATGGCGACGTGGGCCTTGAAGGCGAAGCGGAACGGCGCGGGCACCGCATTCGCCCACGCCTCCACAGCGGACGGGCGTGGCCGGCGACGGAAGGTGTTGTGGGCCTCGACGGTCGGCAGGCGCCCCGCGTAGGTGGCGAGCATGCGGGAGGCGGGCGTCGGGGCCGGGTACAGCGAACCCACCCACTCCTTGTAGGACCACCCGCTGGTGCCCACCCGAACCTCGGCCACCGCCAATAATGACAACGTGGAGGCCGGAAAGCGCGCCCTGGTGATCGTGGACCTACAGAACGACTTCTGTGAGGGCGGATCCCTCGGCGTCGAGGGGGGCGCAGACGTGGCCCGACGGGTGCACGCCTACGTCGCCGAGCACGGCGGCGATTACGAGCTGATCGTCGCCAGCCGGGACTACCACGTCGAGCCCGGCGGCCACTTCTCCGACGACCCCGACTACCGCGACTCATGGCCCGCCCACTGCTTGGTCGGCTCCACGGGCGCAGAGTTTCACCCCGACTTCGACGTCGGCCGCGTCGACGACGTGTTCAGCAAGGGCGCGTACTCGGCCGCGTATTCGGCGTTCGAAGCGATCAACGACGACGGATGCACGCTCGAGCAGGTGCTGCGGGAGCGCGGCATCGAGACCGTCGACCTCGTCGGCCTGGCCACGGACTACTGCGTGCGCGCCACCACGATCGACGCCGTGCGCGCCGGCTTCCAGGCCCGCGTCCTCACCACCATGGCCGCCGGCGTCAGCGCCGAGACGACAGCCGCCGCCCTCGACGAGATGAGCTCCGCCGGGGTCGAACTCGTCCCCTAGTCAGGCGGTCGGCCCGCCGAGCCAGCCACGCCGGCGGAACCAGGCGAGGAGAACGACGACGGCCGCGGCATCCATGGCCACGCCGAACACCCAGAAGACCCACGGGGACTTCAGATAGTGGTCGGTGAGGACGGCGAAGTTCTGCCCGAAGAATCCGGTGAAGAAGCTCAGCGGAAGGAAGACGGTGGCGATGATGGTGAGCTGCTTCATCACCACGTTGAGTCGGTTCGAGACCGTCGAGATGTGGGTGTCCATGGCGCCCGTGAGAAGGTCGCGATAGGAGTCGATCATGTCGCTGACCCGGATGAGGTGGTCGTAGAGGTCGCGGAAGTACCGCTCGTCGTCGGGCGTCATGCCCGGAAGCGTGCTGACGCCTGAGAGCAGGGTGGCGAACATGTCACGCTCGGGTGTGACCACCTTGCGGAGCGCCACGAGCGTGCGCTTCATGTCGAAGAGCTCGCCGAGCTGGTCCTCGGTCGGCAGCTTGAGAATCTCGTCCTCGACCTCGTCGATGCGGTCGTCGAACACCGACAACACCGGGAAGAAGCTGTCGACGAGGGTGTCGACGACGACGTAGAGCACCGACACGCTCAGGGGCGTGAGGTCCGACGAGTTGTGATGGGTGAGGCGGGCACGCGCCTCGGCCAGAGGCCCCTGGGCACCCTGGTGGACGGTGACGATGCGCTTCTCGGAATAGAAGAGGTGCACCTCGAGGGTGGACGACGGGTTGTCAGCCTGTGCCCCGTGGACGACGAAGTAGGTGAAGCCGTCGAAATCGTCGATCTTGGGCCGCTGACGGAAGTGCTCGGCGTCCTCGACTGCGAGGGGATGGAACCCGAAGTCGTCGCGGAGAAGCTGGCTCGCCTCGTCGTCGACGCCTTCGAGGTCGAGCCACACGAACTCGTCCGCGGCGATCTGCTGGCGGACGAGGTCGGCCGTGGCGTCGACAGTGCTGCCGTCCGCGTGGATGAGCGTGCCTTTCATGGCCCGATTGTCGAGCCCAGCGGACGCTGAGCCGCGGATGGGCGAGGCCACGCAGGCCGTGCAATCGGCGGTAGGCCCCTTCTCAGCGTGTCAGGTCGTCGTGGAGTGCAGGCAGGCGGGAAGCACCTCGCGGGTGACCTGCTGGACCTGGCGGATGCGGGGATCGTTCTGGTCCGTGACGTCGTCGAGAGCGAGCAGCTGGGCGGCGCCCACTCTGGCGATGAGGGCGTCGCTCGTGCAGGCGGCGACGGCGTAACGGAGCTTGGCCTGCTGCTCGAGGTCGGCGATCAGCTGGCTGCGAAGTCCGAGCGTCTTGAACGCCGACGGCTGCAGCACGGCGTGCTTGTAGTCGGCGCCAGGGTCGCACGACCGCAGATCGACGACCGTAGGGCTCAGCCGGGCCACTGACGCGGCGGGCATGGTCGCCGCCCACGCCTTGGCGGCGGTCTCGAAGGCGTCTGCGCTGCCCGCGTCTTTGAGGGCCGTGTCGCCGGCGAAGCAGACCGTCCCGTTCTCGCGGTAGGTGAGTCCCTGGTCGCCGGTCCACGGCTTCAGCGCGCCCCACGCCTGGTCGAACGGGAGCCGGTCGCCGAGCACCTCGAGCATCGAGACCTGGCCGACGTCGTGGGCCTTGTCGACGAGCTTCTGGCCGGACGTCAACGCGGGCGCCGGCACCTTGGTCACGGTCACACCGGCGACGTACGACTGCGGGTCGACGATCTGGGCCTCGCTCTGCGGGGGCTTCTTGAACGCCGCATTGATGGCGTCGTTGCCGCCGTGCTCGTCGAGATAGGCAACGAAGGCGGGCCCGAACACGTACGGGAACGAGAGGTCGTCGACGAGCGCCTCGGGCACGTCGGGCACATCGGCGTCCTTGGCCTGCTTGGCGCGTGTCGCCTCGAACGCCTTGGCGTCGTCTGACGGAAGGCTGTCCACGTAGCTGTTCTCGACGCGCACGGCATCGGCCTCGACCAGCGCGCGATAGCCGGTGTCCTCACCGGAGTCGCTCTGGCCCAGGCGATCGAGGCTGAAGTACTGGTCCTGCAGAGCATGGGTCAGCTCGTGGGCCAGCACGACACGCACATCGACCGTGAGGTTCGAGCCCCGCACGAGCACGCCCTTGTCGTGGGGGCTGTAGAGGCCGAGGATCGCCTGGCTGGCGAGCTTGTTGTCCGCGGCTTGGAGATCGGGCGAACCCTCCGCCAGTCCGACGGCCCGAAGCGTGGCGAGCGTGTCGTTGAGCTCGTTCTGCTGGCCGACGCTGGGCGACCCACTCACCGTCACCTTCTTGTCGAACGTGGTGTCGTCGAGGAACTCCATCGGCACGGGATGCTTAAACCGCAACCCGCGCCGGGTCTCGACGAACCGCACGATGTCCAGGACGCGGGGATCCCAGGTGGTCGGCGTCGTGGTCGACGTGGTCGACGGGCTCGAGACCGTCGGTGCTCGCGGCGAAGCCGTGGACGACGACGTGGTCGCACGCACGACAGCCGACGCGATGCCCGTCACGAGCACCGCCACGATGCACATGGCAGCGACGACGACCTCGCGGTCCCGGAACCTCACCCCTCCACCATGACGTGGATCGGGCCGCTACACCCGGTCGGCCCTAGAAGATCGACGTGATCGAGTGCCAGGTGCGGCCCAGGAAGCCGGCCGAGGCCTTGGACTTCTGGGTCGTCGCCGGGGCCGCCAGTGGGGGCTGGCGGCTCGGGAGGATGGCGTAGGCCTCCTCGCCGGGCCGCACCAGGTTGTACTGCTCCCGGGCCAGGCGCTCGACCTCAGCGTCGGTGTTGAGGGTCTGGATGCGTTGCTCGAGGGTCTTGTTCGTTGCGTCGGTAGCCCGCATCTCGGCCGTGACTTGCTGACGCTGGTGACGCTGGTCGAGATACGTCCGCACCGGGAAGACGGCGACGAAGAGCACGCCGACCGCGACAAGACCGGCTCCGAGCAGCCAGCGCCGCCTCATGCGCCGGACCGCAGCTGGGCCAGGGCGTCGCCGCCCAGGAAGGCTGCCGACTCGTCGAGGTCGTCCTCGATGCGCAGCAGCTGGTTGTACTTGGCGACCCGGTCGGACCGGGCGGGCGCGCCCGTCTTGATCTGACCGCAGTTCGTGGCGACCGCGAGGTCGGCGATCGTCGTGTCCTCCGTCTCGCCCGAACGGTGCGACATCACCGACGCGTAGGCGGAACGGGTGGCGAGGCCGACGGCATCGAGCGTTTCGGTGAGGGTGCCGATCTGGTTGACCTTCACCAGGATGGCGTTGGCGACGCGTTCGGAGATCCCGCGCGAGAGCCGCTCGGAGTTGGTGACGAACAGGTCGTCGCCGACGAGCTGCACGCGATCGCCGATGGCGTCGGTGAGCAGGCGCCACCCGTCCCAGTCGTCCTCGGCCATGCCGTCTTCGATCGAGACGATCGGGTAGCGGTCGACGATGCCCGCCCAGAAGGCGACGAACTCCTCGGCGGTGAGTACACGGTCCTCACTGTCGAGGCGGTAGCGACCGTCCCGGTAGATCTCGCTGGTCGCCGGATCGAGGGCGATGGCGATCTGCTCTCCCGGCGTGTACCCCGCCTTCTCGATCGCCTCGACCAGGATGCGGATGGCGTCCTCGTTCGACGCCAGGTCCGGCGCGAAGCCGCCCTCGTCGCCGACGGCCGTCGACAGCCCGCGCTCGTGCAGGGTGCGCTTGAGCACGTGATAGGTCTCCGTGCCCCACTGGAGCGCCTCGGTGAAGGACGCGGCGCCGACCGGCATCAGCATGAACTCTTGGAGGTCGACGTTGTTGTCGGCGTGGGCGCCGCCGTTGATGACGTTCATCATCGGCACCGGAAGCACGTGGGCGTTGGCGCCGCCGACATAGCGGTACAGCGGCAGCTCCAGCTCGTCGGCGGCGGCCTTGGCCGTCGCCAGCGAGGCACCGAGGATGGCGTTGGCGCCGAGGCGTCCCTTGTCGTCGGTGCCGTCGAGAGAGATCAGCTCGTCGTCGAGACCGCGCTGGTCGAGAGCTTCGAGGCCCTCGACGGCGTCGCGGATCTCGCCGTTGACGTTGTCGACCGCGTCGAGGACGCCCTTGCCGCCGTACCGGTCGCCACCATCACGCCGCTCGACGGCTTCGTGCTCGCCGGTGGAAGCGCCCGACGGCACGATGGCGCGGCCCTTGGCCCCGCTGGCGAGGTGCACCTCGACCTCGACAGTGGGGTTGCCACGCGAGTCCAGGACCTCTCGTCCGACGATGTGCTCGATGGCACTCATGCGATGTTGCTGTTGTTGATGATGTTGTGAAAGTTACAACACCGCTCGGTTCGCTACGCGAACTGCTGCGACAGCCAGTAGCCCATGCCGCCGAAACCGACGATGCCGGCGAGGGTCACGAGGCGGCGGAAGCGTGGGAGGCGGCGCCACGTCGCCAGGGTGCCCATGAGGTCCGCGGCGTCGGCGGCTGCGCCGAACAGCAGCCAGCGGCGGATCTCGTCGGCGTCGCCGGTCTCGAGGGCCTGGAACAACCCGGCGCCGATGATGGCGTCGCGCACACCGAACCCGCGCGCGAACGTGCGCACGCCCGCCGACTTGGCGTCCCGCCCCACCCACAGGCCGCCGGCGAGGCCAGGCGCGGCGAACAGGCTGGCGCCCACGCTGATGCGGCCCAGCGCCAGCCACCGCGCCATCTCACGTTCATCCATCGCTGCGCTCCTTCTCCATGAACTCGTCCCTGAATCGTGCGGTCGTCGCACGCAGTGCGGCCTCGGGGTCGATGCCGGCCCGTCGGGCGAGCGCCACCACGCCGAACAGCAACGCTCCTACCTCTTCGTCGGTCGACGCAACCAGGTCCTCGGGCGCGGCGTCGACCTCGACGCCGGTCGACGCCGCCTTGCGCTGGACCTTGTGCGCGTACAAGAGCGACGGCAGATCGCCGGGGATGCCGTCCATGATGCTGGCCCGGCCCTTCTCCTCACGCTTGATCTGCTCCCAGTTCTGCATCACCTGGCCCGCCGTCTCGGCTTCCACGGTGCCGAACACGTGTGGGTGGCGGAGCACGAGCTTGTCGTGGATGCCGGTGGCCACATCGGCAAGGGTGAACGCGCCCTCCTCGGCCGCGAGCGTGGCGTGGAACACCACCTGGAACAGCAGATCGCCGAGCTCTTCCTCGAGATGTTCGACGCCACCGGGCTCGTCGAGATTCTCGATGGCCTCGAGCACCTCGTAGGTCTCTTCGAGCAGGTGACGCGTGAGCGTGCGGTGCGTCTGCTCGCGATCCCAGGGGCAGCGCT
This sequence comes from Acidimicrobiia bacterium, assembly GCA_019244985.1. Classification (GTDB taxonomy): domain Bacteria; phylum Actinomycetota; class Acidimicrobiia; order Acidimicrobiales; family AC-14; genus CADDZP01. The sequence continues at coordinate 10,163 of JAFASB010000415.1, forward strand.
CCCGGAGGGTGCGTACGAGCTCGGCGAATCTCGCCACCTCGGCGGCGATCGCGGGAGCGGCCGCCGGGACGTAGAGCGACGTCAGGTGGTCGGCGGCGATGTCGCGATCGAGCTCGTCCCACTTCACGGCGCGCACCGACTCGTCGGCAAGGCCGAGGCGCTGGAGCACGACCGCCTCGTCGGGGTGGTCGTCGCCGGCGGCCAGCTTCACGTCAGACAGCACGTCGCGGCGGTCCAGCTGCGCCACCAGCAACGGCCCCCGCTCCCCCGCCGCCTCGACCGCGAACCGTCGGCCGTCGACCAGCCGCACGCCAGACGCCACAGGGTCGACCCCGAGCCTGGTCCACACCAGATCGAGGAATGACATGCCGGGAACGACCTCGACGTCGACGCGTCCGTCGCCCAACAGGAGCTCGACCGTGCGCTCGGCGACCAGCGGCGACCCCGGGACCGCGTAGAGCACCTCGCCGGTGTTCGCAGCCGCCTCGGCGAGGGCGTCGACGATCTCGGCATAGACGGCCTCGATGGTCTCAGCCCGTTCGTAGACCTCGTCGAAGCTGCGCGCGTCGGGCACGGCGACCGCTGCCGGATGCCGCGTCGTGCGCACGTAGCGCTCGGGGATACGGGCGATCGCGTCGAGGGCGGCCCGGGTCAGGAGCTCGGGGCCCGCCGGCCCCAGCCCCACGACGACAACCGCAGGCATCGCCTACGTACTACCCGCCGGGAAGGGGCGTGGGGACCGCCGTGGTCGGCGTGGCGCTCGGCGGTGCCTGGGGCGCCTGGACCTGCGGCGTGCCTTGGCTCTTGTCGAACGTGCCGAACTTGGGATTCATCTTGACCTTGGCCTTCTTCAAGGCGTCGGTGAGCCAGCTTTGCAGCGCCTGGGCGCCGCCCTGGCCCATCGCCTTCTGCACTTCGTCCTTGGCCTGGTCGAAGGGGGCCGTCTGACGCGTCCGCACGAGGATGACGTGGTAGCCGAACTGGCTCTGCACCGGTTGGCCGGGCTTGCCGACCGGCTGGGAGAACGAGGCGTTGAGGAACTCAGGGACGAGCTGGGCGTCCTTGAAGAAGCAGCCGATGTCGCCGCCCTTCTGGGCGCTGCCCGTGTCCTTCGAAACGTCCTTGGCGACCGCGCCGAAGTCCTCGCCCTTGGCCAGCCGGGCTTCGACGGCGGCCGCGGCGTCGGGCGTGTCGACGAGGATGTGGCTGACGCACGCCTGCTGGAACTGGTCCTGGTGGGCGTTGTAGTAGTCCATCGCCTGGGCCGGATCGACGGTCGGCTGCAGCGACCCGTTCAGTGCGATCACGTTGGCGAAACGGGCGACGAGCTTGTCCTGGTACCACTTCGGGAAGGCGTTGAACGTGTCCTGGCCGTTCACCTGCTGGATCACGGTCGCCTTGGCCTGGTCGTTGTCGGACGGCGACGGCTTGAGCTTGCGGCGCGCAACCTCCTGGCGCACCAGCTCGTAGTCGAGGTCCTGGTTGAGGATGTACGCCGTGAACTCCGAGTTGAAGCTGCCCTTGCCCGATCCCATGACCTGCTGGCGGGACGGGTCGATGGCGTCGAGATAGCGGGCGTTCCCGCGGATCGCCTTCAGTTCGTTGTCGATGTCGTGCTGGGGGATGCGCGTGCCGTTCACGATCAAGGCGTACGGCTGCAGGCTCCCGCACCCCGACACCAGCAGGGCAACGCCTGCGAGGAGCGCGACAAGGCCAACGAGGGGACGTTTCACGGTGCCACCGACACTACTGACGGCTCTTCGGCCGGAACCAGCTCACGTAGGACCTCAACGAGGTACGCAGGCGGGTCGGTTCCCCGGGGCAGCGGCATGACCAGCTGCTCGAGTTCCTCCTTGTACACGGCCTCCTTGTAGAGGCGCTGCAGGCGGATGCGCCGGCTGGTCGCCAGCACCAGCGGTTGGATCCGCGCCGTCCCCCGGGCGACGGCGATCTCGCGCACGCCCGTGCGCACGCACTCGGCCCGCAGGTGGGCGACCCCGAGCAGTGCCTCGGCGGGTGGCGGCACCGGCCCGTAGCGGTCGACCCATTCGGCCTGGATGTCGTCGACCTCCTCGTGGGTCATCACCGCGGCCAGCCGCCGGTAGGCCTCGAGCCGCAGCTCCTCCTTGGCGACGTAGTCGGGCGGCAGGTTGGCGTCGACGGCCAGGTCGAGCTTGATCTCGGCGGGCTCGCGCAGCTCCTCGCCCTTCAACTCGGCGACCGCCTCGCTCACCATCTGCACGTACAGGTCGTAGCCGACGGCGGCGATGTGCCCGGATTGGTTCTCGCCGAGCAGGTTGCCGGCGCCTCTGATCTCGAGGTCTCGCATGGCGATCTTGAAGCCCGACCCCAGCTCGGTGTGCTCGCCGATCGTCTTGAGCCGTTCGTAGGCCTCCTCACTCAGGGCCCGCTCCGGCGGGAAGAACAGATAGGCGTACGCCCGCTGTCCGGCCCGGCCCACCCGTCCGCGCAGCTGGTGGAGCTGGCCGAGACCCATGAGGTCGGAGCGGTCGACGACGAGGGTGTTGACGGTGGGCATGTCGATGCCGGACTCGATGATCGTCGTGCACACAAGGACGTCGTACTCGCCCTCCCAGAAGTCGAGGACGACCTTCTCGAGCAGTCCCTCGTCCATCTGGCCGTGGGCCACGGCAACGCGAGCTTCGGGGACCAGCTCCTTGAGTCGGGCGGCAACCCGCTCGATGTCCTGCACCCGGTTGTGCACGAAGAACACCTGGCCCTCGCGCAGCAGCTCCCGGCGGATGGCCTCGCCGACGGCCCGCTCGTCGTACT
>JAFASB010000209.1 GCA_019244985.1 Acidimicrobiia bacterium
GCCATGGGCATCTGGCAGGACGACCCCGGCCACAACATGCTCGACACGGGCGCCCCGTTCTACGAAGTGTACGAGACGTCCGACGGCAAGTTCATGGCGATCGGCGCCATCGAGCAGCAGTTCTACGCCGAGCTGCTCGAGCGGTCGGGTTTAAAGGACGAGGAGCTTCCGTTCCAGATGGACCGCGCCCAGTGGCCCTCGATGAAGCAGCGCTTCGCCGCGTTCTTCAAGACCAAGACTCGCGACGAGTGGCAGTCGACTCTCGAGGGCACCGACGCGTGCGCCGTGCCGGTGCTCTCGATGACCGAGGCACCGAGCCATCCCCACAACGTCGCCCGTGGGACGTTCGTGGTGCGCGACGGCGTGACTCAGCCGGCGCCCGCGCCGCGGTTCAGCCGCACCGAGGCGACGATCGCAAGCTCGCCGCCGGCACCCGGCGAGCACACTGACGCCGCCCTGGCCGACTGGGGCTTCACCGCCGACGAGGTGGCCAAGCTGCGGGAGGCGGGCGCCGTCACCCAGAACGAGGGCTGACGGCATGGCGACGCTGGTCTCCTTCCACGCCCATCCCGACGACGAGGCGATCCCCACCGGTGGGACGTTGGCCAAGGCCGCCGAGGACGGTCACCGTGTGGTCCTCGTGTTCGCGACCAGGGGCGAGCACGGCGAGGTCGAGGAGGACTTTCTCGACCCCGGCGAGACGCTCCGAGACCGCCGCGTGCAGGAGACGCTCAGGTCCGCCGAGATCCTCGGCGCGTCACGCGTCGAGTTCCTCGGGTACGTGGACTCGGGGATGATGGGCACGCCCGAGAACGACGCCCCCGACTGCTTCTGGCAGGCCGACGTCGAAGAGGCGGCGGCCAAGCTGGCGGAGATCCTCCGAGAGGAGAACGCCGACGTGCTCACCGTGTACGACGACCACGGCGTCTACGGCCACCCAGACCACATCCAGGTGCACCGGGTGGGGGTGCGCGCTGCCGAGCTCGCCGGCACGGGGCGGGTCTACGAGTCGACGGGCAACCGCGATGCCATAAGGAAGGACATGCTCGAGGCGCGGGACACGGGCGTCGAGATGCCCGGCGACCTGGACCCCGACGCGTTCTCCGACTTCGGTGTGACCGATGCCGAAATCACCACCGTGGTCGACGTCACCGACTTCCTCGACGTGAAGCGGGCCTCAATGCGCGCCCACGCCAGCCAGATATCCGAGGCCTCGTTCTTCCTCTCCATGCCGGACGAGTTCTTCGCGCGCGGCTTCGGGGTGGAGTGGTACATCCGTCGCGGGGAACGCCCGGCCGAGCGCGAGACCAGCCTCTTCGACGGCATCGCATGACGAGGCTTTTCCTGGTGCGGCACGGCCAACCTCTGGCGCGCTACGACCAGGACCACGACCCCGGTCTCGACGACGTCGGGCGCGCCCAGGCGGAGACAGCGGCACGCGAACTGTCGCCGCTCGGGCCACTACCTGTCGTCACCAGCCCCCTCCGGCGCACCCGCGAAACCGCCGCGCCGTTCGAACGCCAGTGGAGCGTCACCGCCTCGGTCCAGCCGGCAGTCGGCGAGATCAAGGTGCCGTCCGAGGACCTGGGGGAGCGATCGGCGTGGCTCGTCGAGATCCTGCGCGGCGAGCGGCGGTGGCAAGAGCTCGACGCCGACCGGCGTTCCTGGCGGGACGGCGTCGTCGACGCGCTGCTCGAGCTCGACACCGACACGGTCGTCGTCACTCACTACATCGCCATCAACGCTGCGGTCGGCGCTGCGACGGGCGACGACCGGGTCCTCAACTTCCGCCCCGACAACTGCTCCTGCACGGTGCTCGAGACCGACGGCCGGCGCCTGACGCTCATCGAGCGCGGCCGCGAGCGGGAGACAGCGGTGACCTAGCGATGACCTGGACACACACGGGTTACACGCAGAAGATCGTGTTTGGTTCGGGCACCCTCGACGAGGTCTCGTCGATCGTGCGGGAGGCAGGTGGCCGCCGCGTTTTGCTCGTCACCACCGAAGGACGGGGGGCGTCACCCGACGGTGAGCGACTGGTCAAAGGCCTGGGCCGTGAGCTCGCGTCGACATTTGCGAGCGTGCAGTCCCACGTGCCCGCCCCCGCGGTGCAGGCCGCGGTCCAGCAGGCGCGGCGCGATGGCGTCGACGCCGTCGTCTCCTTCGGCGGCGGCTCGTGTGCCGATCTGGCGAAGGCCGTGTGCTACTTCACGGAGCGGGAAGCGGGCACGCCCGGAGCGACGTGGCTCGACCGCCCGGCGTTGCCGCACATCGCCATCCCCACGACCTACTCGGGCGCCGAGCTCACGCCGTTCTTCGGGATGACCGACCCGGCAACGAGACGCAAGAGCGGCGGCGGGGGCCCGACGATCGCACCGGTCGCCGCGGTCTACGACCCTGACCTGACGGTATCGACGCCGGCCCGCGTGAGCGCCGAGACCGGCATGAACGCCTTGGCCCACTGCGTCGAGTGTGGGTACTCGCCCACGCGCACGCCGGAGGCCGAGGCGATCGCGCTGGCCGGTGCCGAGCGGATCGCGACGTCTCTTCCCGCCGTCGTCGACGACCCCGTCGATCTGCTGGCGCGCACACACATGCTGGCCGGGGCGGTGCTCGGGGGGCGAGCGCTCCAGAACGCGTCGATGGGTGTGCACCACGGCCTCGCCCAGCTCGTCGGCGGGCGCACGGGCATCTCCCACGGCGTGGCCAACGCCATCATCTTGAGCCACGCCATGCGCTTCAATGCCGGCGCCGTCTCAGCAGAGATGCGCCGCATCGGCGAGGCTCTCGGTGACGGCGACGATCCCGCGGGCGCTGTCGATCGGCTGCTCGAACGGCTCGGTCTGCCTGCTCGGCTGTCCGACGTCGGCGTCACCGACGAGGACATCGACGCCGTGGTCCACGCGTCGCAGTCGAACGTCAGCGTGCAGGCCAACCCGCGGCCGGTGTCCGAGGACGACGCGCGGTCGATCCTCGAGGCGGCGTTCTAGGTCAGACCAGGCCGCCCCCGGCGGGCGCGTCGCTCTCGGTGCCCCAGAGCACGTCGGGAAGCTGGCGGATGTCGTCCTTGGCCAGGCACATGCGGACCCCCATGCGCTGGGCGGCAACGACGACGTCGTGGTCGAGGTACGAGCTGAACAGCACAATCGCCTGATCGGGATTCTCGGCCAGGATTCGACGTGCCGTGTCGAGGCCGCTGATGCCGGGCATCCGCTGGTCGAGCACGACGACCTGGGGGTGCTCGGAACGCACGATGTCGACAGCGGTCTCGCCGTCTGCGGCCTCCCCGGCCACCCGGAGTCCCTCGTTGGCGATCTCGATGGTGGCTCGCACGAGCGCGCGCATGTCGTCTTCGTCGTCGACGATGAGCACTCGCATCTCGGACACGCCAATCTCCTCCCAGCTGTGCGAGACCCGGCAAGCGGCTCGGGCTCGCGGGGCTACGCCCCAGACGCAGTCTCGGCCTGTCTGTTGCGCGCAGCAAGGAGCATTTTGTGTCACCGTCACGGCAACGGTTGCTGCCCGGCAACAACCCTTGTCGGGCGACGCGGCAACCTGGGCCCTGTGGCCATGGGCGGCGGAATTGCGACCAGGTGGTCATCTGAGAGAACCTCTGACGCAATAGGGGCTTTTGAGGAGTCCAGGAGCTCAGGGGAGGGTCCAGATGCGGAGGCTGGCGGTCCTGGTGCCCGCGCTCGCCACCTTGACGGCGTTGGGCGGCGGCGTACCTGCACACTCGGCTGGTATCGATCCGTCGGTGGGCGGCAGCTTCGCAGCGCCCTTCGAGGAGCCCGGCCCGCGCTGCGTCACGAGCGCGGATGGCAAGCAGGTGTGCAAGCCGGCGGGCGCGGCGTCGATCGTGCTCGCCAACGGCCGCATCCTCTATTGGAACAACCTCGAGGGCACCGAGAACATCAAGCTCAACACCGTCGCGGAGGCGGGGGACGCCGCTGAGAACTCCCAGAGCCGGGTGCTGACGCTCGGGTCAAGCGGCCCGAGTTGGTCGACGCCGTCGCCGTCAGACGGCGGCGCCAAGGACCAGGCCCAGTACCTCATCCCGGGGGTCACGGGCAGCCCTTCCCAGGATCCCAATCACGGCAACGACGGCGACCTGTTCTGCTCGGACCTGGTGCAGCTGGCCGACGGCACGATCCTCGATACCGGTGGCACCAACTGGTACGAGGAGCCGCAGCTGCCCGGCGGCCAGTTCGGGGTCTCGGAGCTGCAGGGCGTCAAGGAAACGCGCATCTTCCACCCCGACACCCAGACGTGGACCCCGACCGGCAGCATGAACTTCGGGCGCTGGTACCCGTCGTTGGTGACGCTGCCCGACGGCAAGGTGTTCGTTGCCAGCGGCGTGACCAAGCTGCTGAAGCCGATCTATCTGGACCGGCCGGGTGACTCGGGCACCAACGTCGAGCAGAGCGAGACCTACGACCCGGTGACGGGGAAGTGGTCCGACAACGGCGCCGCCGCCAAGCGCGCCCTCCCGCTGTTCCCCCGGATGCACCTGCTGCCCGACGGCAAGGTGTACTACGACGCCGGCGGCCAGGTGTTCAACCCGTTCGGCCAGGCCTATGACGAGGCGCTCTGGAACGTCGCGGGCGTGTACGACCCGGGCACCAAGGCGTGGAAGGACCTCGGCATCCCCGGCATCGGCACGGCCGCTCCCGGCTTCCGAGGCTCGACGTTCTCGATCATGCTGCCGCTGTCGCCGCCGTACACCAGCGCGTCGTTCCTGACCGCCGGCGGCGAGCTTTTCCCGACGCCCGGGAGCTACTTCGCCCTTCCGTTCAGCACGATCAACACGGTCGACACGACCAAGGGCGACGCGCTGAGCACGAAGCAGACGGGGAGCCTGGCCGAGGGACGGTGGTACTCGTCGGCCGTGCAGCTTCCCGACGGCACCGTGGCCGCCTTCTCCGGTGCTGATCGCGACGAGGTCGAGACGCCGGGTACTGAGATCCCGGTGAAGACGCCCGAGATCTTCGACCCGGCGACCAACACGTGGACGCCCGCCGCGGGTCAGTCCCATCCCCGCAGCTACCACAACACCGCCGTCCTGCTGCCCGACGGTCGTGTGCTCGTCGGCGGTCACGCGCCGATCCCGACGCTGTACACGAAGAACCTCGACCTTCCGGGCCCCTTCACGCCGAACCACCGGGATCCGTCGTTCGAGATCTTCAG